>JAFGHA010000250.1 GCA_016930275.1 Chitinispirillaceae bacterium | reverse complement strand
ATTCCGCTCGCACTTGCACTTGCTTTAATAACAGGAATAACGGGACCGGAGTCGATATCACGACTGCTCGTACACGATTCCGGCCACTCACGGGAATAACCGAATCCGAGAAATGATCCCCGAAGTTCATTACATGCTTTAGTATACTGATCACGTGCATAGCCAGGATCTACGATCTGCAGCATATGGCATGCCATCCAGATACTTGACCCTTCAGGACAGGCTCCGACCGGCAGCGGATTGCCATCGAGTTCAAATGCCGAAATCAGCAATCCTGTCTGTTGTTCGACCAGATTCCGTTTTGAATGATCTATCCATGATTTGAGGAAATCGGAGTAACCGGTCCCGTCAAGAACGTCTGATAGCCTCATCGCAGCAAGAGCAACCGTATTGCAGAATAACCAGCACTCATTCGGATAACTTTCTCCGCAAAGAATCGGGCTCTTCGACATCTGTCGATGCATCAGGTTTACTCGTCGAGCAAGCTCTTCTTTATAGGAACGGTGCTCCTTGACCAATCGGCGCGCCGCGATCATCAACCCTATTTCGCCGTCAACAAACAGGCTTCTGTAACCGGAAACCTTACCATCGGAAAGCCATTCGTCTTTATTTCCATAATCCAGCAGGAATTCGTACTGCCCCTCGTCCTGTTCGATTTCAAGTGTCTGCCGGATAACCGTATCCATAATCGCGATCGCCTTATCCCGGAAATCAGTTTCAATCAGCGCCATATTGGCAAGTGCAAGTACGAAATAGGTGCGGCTCATAAAATCCCATTCAGGACTCTCCCGGTGCATTTTCGAAATTTCCGCATCCCGGACTGTTGAATCGGTCCACAGTGCAATGTGTTGTTGAGCAAGACTGCGCGCTTTTGGTGAGATAGATGAACTGCAGACGAAACTGTTTATATCCGGTACGAACAGAATATGAAAAGCAGGAATCCAGAATAGTACAGACAAAATGAACGGTGCAATTTGCAGCAATGACTTTCTGATGCTTCGTAGATTCAGACAGGTACTCATTCTCGATAGTTTAATTATTGAACGGAAAGACATATAAGCTTATCGATTGTAAAAAAACAGTTGATCGAACATTGATGTACGGTAAAACCTTCCCGGGAAACGATCACGATTTTGTACCTGAAATCATTCCGATACGTGGCTCGAACGAAAACTCCGTCTGCCGAAAATCACCGCCGCGACAACGACAACGATACCGCCGAATACCGACAGCAGAACAATGAACCGGTGAACGGTCACCGATCCGAACCGTATCCCGATCCACGGCTGCTCGTCGACTATCAGAATCGAAATGGCATAAAGATAGTTCGGCGTTTCCGGCATCAGCGAAAGTGATGACGCAGCCTGCGCGGTGGTCTGTCGCGCGGTGTTCGACTTCTGCAGCGTGCGGTACAGTGATTGCCGTTCACTGCTGCCGAGCCGGTAGTAACGTTTCCCGAGAAGCGTTGTCTGCGCGGCCGTAAACGTACCAGTCGTTTTATTCACGATCCATTGCTCGGGATAGAAAACGGTCAGTTCAAGCTTACCGACAGGAATATCGGGAACGGGTGTCTGCAGTTGAAACGTACGGTTTGACAAGGCCGGTTTCATGGTCTGCAGATAGGTAACTTCCAGCTGGGAGTTATGTCCGGCTCCGGTTGCCGCATAATTCCGCTGCAGCGATATTTTATACTCTCCGTTTTCTCCTCTTGACGGGGAGACCTGAACACCGTCAAGGGTGACCGACCAGAGATTTGCGGAATCGGGAAGTCTGAGCGTAATGAACTGCCGGCCGCGATGACGTATATGAAAGCCGGCCTGGGTGAGCACTTTCGCATCTTTACTTATAACGGCCCGTACCGATCCGGCATCGCAGATCGCGTCGGCGACCGGCACCGGCACATGACGACGAATGAGAAATACCGCCGAAAAAGGAATCTTGAAATACTCGCCGGCAATCACCATCTCCTGCAGCGAACGGCCGTACCTGACGATGCTGTCCGAAAACCCGGGTGACAACCCCCTGAGAAATTCCGCGCGTGCGACCTCCGCGCTGTTGCTCGCCGAGAGCGAAAGCGCTTCGTTTCCTTTTCCGATAACGAGTCCGAACGTTCCGCTCTGATGTGCCGCTTCGCGTACCCTGATTTCCGGAATCGCGACACAAGTGTCGATCGGCTGTTCTCCGGCGAGGTACAGCGAATAATTTCCTTCGAGCGCAAATCCGAGTTTCACCTCGAGTACGCTGCCGGAATCGGTTTTCGTCCACTTCTGGATACCGTTACCGCTCAAGGTGAGCAGCGAAAATCGTTCGGGCAGTACCACGGAAAAACGGGTAACCGGCGCGCGAACAACGGAGAGCCGCAGAGCGGTGAAAATAAACGCATTCTCCTTTGCGGCAAAAACCGCCGATTCCTGTCGAACGGTGATGACCGGTTCCCGAGCGATGGTGTCGGACGGTACCGCCGTGGAACCAACGGTATCGGCGGGACTTTTTTTTACCGGTACTTTATAGCTGATTTTTCCACTGCCGGCCGTGGCATTCAGGAGAAACCGGTAGAGCACGGCATTGTTGCTCCGCTGCTTTCCGGAGAGGAATGCCTGATCCGCGATAACCTCCGCATACGACACCGGTGCGGTAATGTCCAGACGGCACTCTACTGCCCGTGGCAGGCTGGTCGTTACCGAAACGTCTCCCGCCTCCGAATGTGCCGGAACGGTATAGGTGACCGACAACCGGCGCGATCTGTTTTTACCTGCAGTCGCGGCAGTGAGAAAACAGCCTCCTTCGGTTGCCCTCAGGAAATCGCCATCGGGAAGAGACACCGATGAGAGTGCACCCGAGAATTCCCGGTCGAAAACCTGTATTTCCACCCATCCCTTACCGGAAAAAACCGTATACCCGACGGACAGCGACATCTCGGCCATTGAGTCGTGAAGTACTGCCGAAAGTTGCATGTCGCTGAACACAATCGCCGTCGGCGGCTGTATCTCCGGCGGCACGAACACCGTATCGGGCGACCGGTTGGAAAGCCGGTTGAAAACGGACCATGGCAGCTGTATGCTGCTCTGCGGAAGATCGAGGTCCAGCGGCGCCGCGGCAACGGCACATTGAAGCGTCAGTAGCGCGAACATCATCCGGTTCCGCATCAGTTGCCGCCTTCCCCGACCGGTGGTATATCGTCCGGACGTTCGTCATCCGGCGAGGCTGAAAGCTCCTCCTGGACCGGCGTATCTTCTCCGGAGGTGACGTCTTCAGTCAATTTCCCGGAACGGTGTCCACCACGTGCTTTCAGGGACCCGATAACGAATACTCCCCCTTTCCAGAAGAAAAAGAGTGCGGGAACAAGCACGATCCAGTCGATACCGAGCGGCAATCCCAGTATCCGGCAAAGTACCAGTGCGAGGGCAAACGGTCCGGCAATACCATAAAGCGCCTTGCGGATACTCCATCCCGACCACAGACAACCGGTGAGAAATGCACCTGCAACAACCGTAAGGATAAACAGCAGCAGGTGCACGACAAAAGGAATTTTCGCGGGAACCTTACGATAGAGGAATGATAGTCGTGCCGATTCACGGTTTTTCAGCAGTACCGTTGAAAAGGTATGCGATGTTCCGTCGAAAGTGACATTAATAGGCAGGGAAAGCTGCCCCGTTTCGATGCTTGAAGAGGAGGTAAAGCTTTCCTGTTGTCCGGGGGTACCTCCCGCAAATCCGCTCAGCAGATCATCGATTCCACCGGAACCGCTTCCGTACCCTTGGGCATACCCTATTCCCGTGACTTCTTTTCTTTTACTATCCTTCAAACCGGCTTCGTTTTCCAGCAGAGCATCGATATCATTCGAAAATCCACCTTTACCGAATATATCAGCGTTTTCGGCCTGCTGCTGTTTCGTTTGATCGGATATAACGCCCAGAACACCTTGTTTTTTCTGTGCGACACGCGCTCGTGCGGGTGCCGTTTTCATTTTCTCTTCACGGTGGATCTTCTGTTGCACTTCCGGAGCTTTGTCTTTGATCAATCGCGCCACCTGCTCCTGAGGCTGTGGCTCGTAAAAGTCAGTGGCGATGCCTTTCTGATAATAGGGAAGTAGCTCCCGCAAAATCCCGAACCCCGAAGTGAACCATGGCGATTTCCCCCGCTTCTCCGATTCGGCGGCATGGAGATTGCCCGAAGTGTGCAGCATATCGACCGGCGTCGGAACATACACCACTGCGGAGATATTCTGAGCGGGCATGTTGACATAAGGAATTATCAGTTCGTGTTTTCCGACGATACCGAATCCCCTGTTCTGTTCGAGATAGACCAGCTTTACGGTTGTGGCTGCGCTCTGTTCGGCTGTTTTTTCAAGCGGTACGAGCAGCTCCGACGCGGTGGAATCGAATGCCGGACGTGCCGGCCGACCGTTACAGTAGAGACTCCAGAGCTGCCGGCCCGGTTTCCAGTTGACTCGAAGGAACTGCTCCCCCCGGTTCACCACTTTCATCGTCAGTTCGGTAATCGTTTTGCCGTCTTCACGGATCACCGAACGGGCATCCTCCCGTTCAACCAGTGCCGCGAGTCCGGAAATGTTGTCATGCCGGCTTATGCCGAAATTGATACAGTAGGAACCCGACAGATACTGGTACGAAAAGAGAATATCGTCGGCACTTTCAAACCAGGGAGGAAGTTCACGCCGGTCTTTGCGCAGTACATTTGCCGAAAGATCTTTCTGCTTTAATTCAATATTGCTCGTAACGGCGACGGCGATGAACCCCTCCTGCCGCGAGGCGTTGCCGAGGTTGAGTTCGGGAAGCGACAGGGTTGCGACCGAATCGCCGTAGGGTTGTTCAGCCGTCAATTCAAATGCGGCCCGGTTTTTAACACGGTATTTGAAAACCACCCGGATGGTCTGCGTTTTGTCGTTGCCGGTGGTATCGACCTTTTCCCAGGTGAGGACCGCCGGACCGGTCAGATCGACCACGGCAACCGCGCGTGGAAGCGAAAAAGTGAATTCACGTACCGCCTGATGAATGACACTGAGATCGATTTCCGAGGTCAT
>JAFGHA010000027.1 GCA_016930275.1 Chitinispirillaceae bacterium | reverse complement strand
GACAAAAGTTATGTCCACTACACCCGAACCATGTCCGTAACTCGCTGATTTTAAAGATGTTTTTTCTTAATGGTGTAGAAAACGGGTCGACAGCCACTCCCATATCGAAAACGGGGCATGCGCTCTGCTTCCGCTGCTGTGGAACAAGTCATGGCTTGTTCGCGGGAAAACAAGGGAGCAGATCGACAAGGACTCCACCAGGGGGATAAAAGGCGCGCTGTTCTCACTCGCAAGAGGCGACGCCGGGAAAATTCAGGTCATGTCGACCGCAGCCATCGGCGGGAGGGCAGCGAAGAATGGAAACGGGGACTCGACAGCGACTGGATCACCGAGATAATCGCCCTTACCGAAGAATACGACAATGTCTACACCGATTTTTCCTGCTGGGATATCAGTGAGGCGCGTCAAACGTTCAGGGAACTTCTTTCGTCACGGCAGCACGGGCATCTCCGGAAAAAAATCCTGTTCGGCACCGACTGGTACATGACGCTGCTCGCCCTGAAAGGCAAGAACTACAAAAAATTCTGCGAGGAGTTCTGGGAGTTCTTTCAGGGACTGCCGGGCGGCATGGAGCTGTGGGAACGGTTCACCTTTGTTAACCCGATTAACTATTACGGGATATTCGACAAGCTGCCCGGCGGACAGGGCGACAAGCTCGACGCGATGTTCTCGGCACTCAAGAAAAACAAATGTGATAAAACGAAACTTGATGATAATTTCAAATCTCTGCGCAGGGTCCAGCAGTACTATGAACTGATCAGGAACGATTGATGATGCGACGACGGATAGCACTGCTCGTTGTACTGCTCATGGTTTCCTGTACATGGAATACCCTGCATAAAAAGGAAGTAGAGACGATGAAAGCTGCATTCACGCTCCGCTACGGCGGCAAGCCGGCGTTGTGGCCGGTAGTGGTCGGACTGAAAGAGGAACTCGACATTTTTTCCGTCCCGACGGAGAATGCAGTCGGCACCAACAGCATGAACAATGCGATTACCTTGTTGCGGTTTGCCGGTGATCAGATTCAGTATGATGAAGTGAAAAGGGATTTCATTGAGGGTGTGGGGAGTGGCGATAAATATTATCCCGGTATCTTCTCGGATGAATGGATAGGGTATACGCAGACACGTGGGTTTTTACTTTTCAATCTGAGGGAAAAAACATTCGCGGATCATATTCCTGTCAAATCAGGTGATCAGTATTTTAAAAACGTCGCTGTATTTGACGCTCAAAAGCTCCAGTTTGTTTTTCATGTCCACGAAGCGTACTTTCATGACGGTATACGGTATTTGAAACTATTAGAATTCGATGGAAAGGGAGGCTATATTACCCTCTCAGAAATTAAAACAGGAAAAGATGAAGTCGGCTACTCCGAACCCTGGGCCATCCAGAATAAAACCATTTTCATCTACAACAACGACAGTACCCGAATCACCGCCTACGACATGCAATTCACTCCGGTCGCCCATCCTTTCTGTGATCTTTTCAACAACCTCAAAGACTTCAGACGACTGGATCAGCTGGTCATCCATCCGACACTGCCAATCGCCATTCTCGTTGAAATTAAAGATATTGGCCGTGGCGGCTACAAAGTCTACCTCGCCAACTGGGGAAACCCCGATCCGGAAAAACAGTTCATCGAACTGCTTGCCCAGGAGATCTCCCTCTTTTCCGGCCCGGAAATAAATCGGCTCTCGGTTTCCGGTTTTCAATTCTCGCCCGGCGGCGACTGGCTTGTTTTCCGTGACAATTCGGAAAGAACCCGGAGTGTCACCAACCCGCTATTCGTGGCCATGCCGGTTGACGGCAGCAAACAACTGCCGCTCGGGAAACCGCACATTCTGGGAAAGGTTCTGCGTGAGAATGCCTATCCGACCTCAACGGCATGGATTAAACAGCCGGTGAGCTTTGTCGTGTGTGATGGACAGGTAGTGTATAAGTGGGAACTGGGGCAGCTTGCGCGGGAGTTCGGGGAGTAGACTGCGACACTTCGCCCCGGGCGCTATCCGGAGCTCCGGAGCGATCCCTGTTTTCCGGTGCAGGTATGTATCGGTGTAACGACAGGCCCCATCTACGCTTTTTTATACGGGGGTTGCAAACCGGCAAACATAGGGTAATGTTTTACATTCAACGTATGCAACTCGAAATCGGAAATTATACAGGTGGCGGCAATAATCGCATCCGGAATTTCCACACTGTGCGAAGGCCGGTATTGCTGCACCAGCATTCCGGCCAGTTTACCGATGGCACCGGTAACATCAATTACCGGAAACACCGTAAAGAGCCGTTCTATCTCAGCTTCTTCTTTCCTGCTTTTTATTCCGGAGTAAATCTCGGCAACCGTGATTGAAGAGAACCTGATGACATCCGCCTTTTGCTTGAAATGCGAAACGGCTTTCTTTTCACCCCGTAAAAAATCGATGGTAACATCAGTATCCACCAGCAGCTTCTTATTCATCGCACGGGCCGTTCCCTCCACCCCGTCCGCAGTTCACGGACATCGGGCAGATCCTCTCTCGCCTCCCAGATACCCGCGATATCCTGCAGAATTGAGGATTTATCAATCGTGCCGGTTCTGGCCAGCAAATCGTCCACCGCCTGCCTGATGAGGTCGCTCTGACTGATTCCCTTTAAAGAAGATACCGCCGCAAGTCCTTTTTTTTCTTCGTCGGTCAGGTAAATCTGTGTTCTGATCATCGGAGTACCTTGTAATGTATAAATATGATGTATACACCTATAGTATACATTAATGCTGACGGGAATTCAAGGGTGATGGGGATCAGCTGTCGTGATTTTTCTCTTCTGGTAGGGGTTTATGACAAAAACTACCCCTTTTTCAAGAAAATATTCTTATTTATCCAAAATAAGTAAAGTATACTTGCCATATATTCATATTTTAAGTATAATTTAAACATGGAAATACCAAAACCAGACCTGATAGCCGTTCTTCGCAAGTTCAATCCATGGTGGAGAGGTGCACGATTCCCCGATCTACCAACATGGACCAGAGCCGCATTCAGCGAAATAACCGAATGGATAAATGCTCCTCCCGGCGGCAGAGCGCTGCTTTTAAGCGGTGCCCGTCAGATCGGCAAGACAACACTATTCCTGCAAGCCGCCCACTTTCTTCTCGACCATGGAGTTCCCGCTCAGAACATCCTGTACGCGACCTTTGATCATCCGCTGCTGAAACTGGCAGGGCTTGAGGAAGTCATAAAACTCTGGCGTGAGACCGAATCACGTGCAGAAGGCCCGGAATACCTGTTTCTTGATGAAATTCAGACCCTTCCGGACTGGCAGGTATGGGTAAAACATCAGGTTGATTTTGACAAGCAGCGCCGTATAGCCATAACCGGCTCGGCAACACCGCTGGCAACGGAGGGGCTTGAGTCCGGGGTGGGAAGATGGCATACACTTAAATTGGCAACACTTTCCTTTTACGAGTATCTCCGTATAAAATCCCGTGAAACACCACCATTACCTGAGGTCACCTCTCTGTCACAACTATTTAGCTGGCCCCGGCAGCAATTTCTCAATATAGCAACTTCTGCGGAATCATTAACGGGGCTGTTTCATGAATACCTGCTTCGCGGTGGTTTTCCGCAATGTGCATTGACGGAAAGTATACCTCTGGCACAGAAAATGTTACGGGAGGATATTGTCGACAAGGTACTCAAGCGGGATATGACCGCGTTGTTCGGTGTACGACGGATAGTGGAACTGGAACAGACCTTTCTGTATCTCTGCCTGCACGATGGAGGATTGCTTGACATTACGAATCTCTGTAAAAATCTGCAGCTAAAAAAACCAACCGTGCTGAATTTCATTTCACTGCTCGAAGCAACGCATCTGATATACCGGCTTCTGCCGTTCGGCTACGGAAAGGAGATCCTCCGCGCACGACCGAAAGTCTATCTGGCCGATGCCGCAATCGCGCCGGGAGTGCTGCTGAAAGGGAAAAGTCTGATCGAAGACGAAACGGCACTCGGCAGCGCCGTGGAGACCGCCTTTTTCAAGCATGTTTTCACCCGTTACTACCGGCAGAATCTCTTCTTTTCCTACTGGAAAGGAAAAGGAGAAATGGAAGTCGACATTATCGCCGAGGTTGAAAACACCATCATCCCCTTCGAGGTAAAATACCGCAGCGACACCTCTTCCGCTGGTTCATTTAAAGGCCTCCGGCAACTTTGTCGTGAAAAACCGGTACAACGATGCTACATAATAACCAGAGAAATAGATGATTTCGGACCGGCTTTTAAGAATACTTTTAATGATTCGAAAGTAATGAAAATTCCGGCGCCGCTCGCATGTTACTGGCTTGGAGAGGCGGAAGTGCTGCTGGGGAGCCGGGCGGTGGATAGCACGGTGGAATAGACGGGTGGGGTAGACGATTCTGGACGACAACGGTAATTTGGCAACAAGCTGTTGCCAAAGCAGTGCGTATGCCGTTTTACAGTTTACTGATGTGACAGCTTCGCGCTTACAATCCGATTTATGCTCACGCCGGATTCCGCAGCTTCCAGAGCAAGCCGACGATGCACTTCCGGCGGTACGCGTACGATAAATTTACCACTATACCGTTTGGACGCAATCGGATCGGGTATTGTTTCACCCGATGCATTCATATCCTTAACACTATCGGCGACGACTTTTCTGATCCCTTTTAATGCATCCTCCGGAGAAGTATCCAGCCAGCTCAGGCTGGGAAATTCCGCGCAAAGCCCCACGTATTCCCTGTCATCATCAGACCAGGTAACCCGATAGGTATAATGATCATTTTCAATTAGTTTCATTTTCCAACCTCTCAATCGCCTGCAAGACCTGTTTTACCTGATACACCTTGGCATAGCCATCCGAATTCTGGATATTAACTCTTGGATCACCATGCCAAGGCGTTTTGTACACCCTATGGCTGGAACCCGTTTGTCGTGGTACACCAAAGAAATGATCACATAGTTTGCATACATCAGAAAACCGGACATTTTTTGGATTTTTATTAATCTGTTTTAAAATTTTATCAATTCCGGCCATGTAAACAATATAGTATCAATAGTGATATTAATCAAGAGAAAAGAATGTATCGCCTTTATTGAACCGGCATTCCGGAGGGAGTACGATAATAACTCAAGAATGAATTTACCGGAGAAAAAAGCTCGCAGGGCCGAAATGTCTGCAACAGGGAAAATAGAAAAGATAACGAGGGTAACCGGTAAGACGGAATTCTGCAGCAAGCTGCTGCAATAATAACAATGGCCATGTGATAGCAGTATAGCTGTACGACATATATTATTGCCCATCGGCTTTTTCTCGCACATTCTGTGCGATAAATTGACCATTTCAGCACGCCGGAACGCATTTTCCCTCTTCCCGGGGTTTATTTTATCACAATAGCCTTCCGCTTGCGACTTTGGATTACTGCAAAAGGTAACCTGTCAAATTACGAAAGAATTATCACAACGTACTGACCGCAGACAATAGAAACGGATTTCCGCAGCTACCATGACACTCTCCGTCAATAAACCGAAACTCGATAATCTTGCCGGCGACATCTGGAAATCAGCCGAACGTCTGCGGGGAAAATTCAAGGCGTATGAGTATCAGAATGTTATCCTGCCTATTATTATAATCCGGCGTCTTGAGTGCGTGCTTGTTGATGCCCGCCGGCAGTTTGAAAAAGAGCCTAAAGCCTTCGGCAACAAGCGCAACCGCATGACCGATGCACACCGCGACTGGATTGAAGACCGTTACCGCAACGGGTGGCGGAAAGGATATAACGACGAATGCGTTAAAATCTTCGACCGGAACGATTTCGCCTATCACAAGGTCGGCGTGGTTTTCTGGCAGTTTGACGAACACGATCAACCCGCCGTAATTACCGAACCGTATGAAAAAGCTTTTACTGCCGCCAATATCGGTAAGGAGCTGAAATTCCACGACAGCGAACTGACTTTCCGCATATCGCTGCGATGCGGAAAAACTGAAAAAACGGAAACACTGCAATTGAAACCCGGCAATAATGTCGCCGCGAAACTGCGGTCGGTAATGAAGGGGTGCGACGAAGTGGTTGCCGTTGAGTGGACCCACCGCCATTACATCCAGGACGATGAGTACATCCCTTACGGCGAAGATATCGAAGCATTCCTGAACCGGGAGATCGCCCGACCGATTATCCGGTGGGAGGAACGTCCGCAACCGGGGTATGAAATACTGCCGAACAAATACTTTTACAGATATCAACCCCCGCGCCCGGCGGATGAGCTGCTTGCGGAGTTCCGGAAACTCGAAAAACAGGCGGAAAAGATGTTGAAGGGATTGGCGCAATGAAAAACGATATCATTTCCGTTGTTTCACCAGAATATCGTGATTTTATCACCGGACTGAAGCAACGGGTTGTTTCAGCCCGGATTTCGGCTGCTCGCTCCATGAACCGTGATCTGCTGCTGCTTTACTGGGATATAGGACAGGGAATTGTTGACAGGCAGCAAACGTACGGCTGGGGCAAAGCGGTAATCGACCAGCTTGCGGGAGACCTTAAACGTGCATTTCCATCAATGAGCGGTTTTTCCCCCTCCAATCTCTGGCGGATGCGTC
Source organism: Chitinispirillaceae bacterium (assembly GCA_016930275.1). Classification (GTDB taxonomy): domain Bacteria; phylum Fibrobacterota; class Chitinivibrionia; order Chitinivibrionales; family Chitinispirillaceae; genus JAFGNB01. The sequence continues at coordinate 1,438 of JAFGHA010000027.1, read as the reverse complement.
AATTGTACATGACGTACACTACCCCGCAATTTCTCGCACAGGTTGTGCGAGAATTGAAACGCGGGACAGGACCATTCCGACAGTTGGCCACAGGTTTTGACGGAGTATTTTCAAATAAGAAACAGACTCCTGAAAAGGAAAAACCCGCACAGGTTGCGCGGGAAATCACCGGTTCGGTTCCATGGGGCCACCATACCATTCTCCTTGCGAAAGTGAATGAACCGGCGGAACTTCTCTATTACCTCCGCAGCGCCATCCAGATGGGCTGGTCGCGCAATGTGCTGCTCAACCGGATCAAAGCCGATGCATACAAACGCTCGATGACGGATACGAAATCCCATAATTTTAACATTGCCCTTCCCGATGCCATCGCCGCGCAAGCAGACGAGATGCTGAAAAGCTCGTATAATCTCGAATTTCTCTGACTCAAACATGCCGTAAAAGAACGGGAGCTGGAAGACCGCCTCATCTCCCGGCTGCAACAGTTCCTGCTGGAACTGGGGTACGGGTTCTGTTTTGTCGGCAGACAGTACCGGCTTTCACTTGGTAAAAAAGAGTACTTTGTCGATCTGCTGTTCTATCACCGGCATATAAAGGCACTGGTGGCATTCGATCTGAAGGTCGGGCCGTTTGAACCGGAGTTCGCCGGGAAGATGGATTTCTATCTGAATGTGCTCAACGATACCGAGCGGGGTGCGGGCGACCATCCGTCAATCGGTATTATTCTGTGCGCGGAGAAGGATGATGTCGAGGTGGAGTATGCGCTGCGGACGAAAGCCAACCCGATCGGGGTTGCGGCGTATGAACTGCAGAAGAAGCTGCCGAAGGAGATGAAAGGACGGTTGCCGACGGTGAAGCAGTTGGCGGGAGTGGTAAGGGCGGAGATGGGGGGCGGGAGATGAAATCTCTTACCACCAAAATTTACAATACATTACCCAGGGACTGGAGAAATGACCGCCTAAAAGACTTGGTAGCTTTACGAAACAATAAAGTTACTGTACAGAACAATACCGAAGATTATCTTGAACTTGAGGATATAGTGGAATATGCAAGTAAAAACGGACACCAGATAAGCTAGCCTTTTTGAGATTCAAATTCCATAGGACTCACATAACCCAATGTCGAATCTAACCTTTTGGGATTATAGAAAGTTTCAATGTACGAAAAGACCTTCGAGTGCGCATCTTCAAAATTCTTGATAGGTCCGAGATAAATGCATTCCTTTTTGATTGTAGCATTAAAACTCTCCGTAACTGCGTTATCATAACAATCACCTGTCGATCCCATACTTTGTTTTACATCCAACAACGACAATTGTGACTTGAGTATCTTACTGAAGTACTGCCCTCCTTTATCGGTATGAAAAATGAAGTTTTTCGGGACGCCACGACGCTGAATCGCCATACTGAAGGCACTCAACACCACTGCGGCATCCAGG
>JAFGHA010000001.1 GCA_016930275.1 Chitinispirillaceae bacterium | reverse complement strand
TCCCCGCACACGCGGGGATGAACCGGGTTTTTTTGTCGCTTCTCGGGTCCCCCTTGCATGTTCCCCGCACACGCGGGGATGAACCGCGGGCATTGATGGCAACGCGTCGGGAAACGCGCATGTTCCCCGCACACGCGGGGATGAACCGCTCACCGGGGTATCGAGGGGTGGTTCAATATCATGTTCCCCGCACACGCGGGGATGAACCGTTTCCCGAACGTCATCTTTCTGCCCTGATTTCATGTTCCCCGCACACGCGGGGATGAACCGACGACAAGCCTGCAATGGTTTTCGGGAATCTGATGTTCCCCGCACACGCGGGGATGAACCGGGTGAGATGAAAGCAGAGGAATATCCTGAGGGATGTTCCCCGCACACGCGGGGTTCAATTCTGGAATGTTCACCGGTTCCCGCAGCCTCAATACGGTGTAATCACTTCACACCACATAATTCAGAAAAACCTCGCCGACACTGCCCCCGCCGTTTTTACCCGTATACCCGGCGTACCCGTCAACAAGGTTGCCGGCAACGTAATGAGACCTGCCGTCGGAAGTCAGCGCAATCGATTCAATAGCATAGGCGTTCAGGCTCTGCACTTCTCCCGCATCGGAGACACCATCCGCATTCCGATCCCGCCAGACGCCCAGCCTGCCGAATATACTGTCGCTGCCGTCGATCACGCCGTCGCCGTTCTCATCGAAACCGGCGAGTTCCTCGAATCCGTTGCGCGCTCCGTTCTGATCACCGAAGAGCTCCCGTCCGTCATCGATGCTGCCGTTGCCGTTACGGTCGAGCACCAGCATGCCGTCATCGGGACGAACCCAGGCGACCTCTTCACGGCTGCCGTCGGCATCGATATCGAAACGGACCCGCTCCCGGGTGACGTCGGTCAGCTCGATACCGTCTCCGTCGAGGTCGAGTACCAGCGGATCGGCACTATCGGTCTGCACGGTAGATAGCCCGGCGGCTACCGCGGTTTCACTGCGCAGACTGACACGAATCTCTCCCCCGTCGGCGGTTTTCGCCGAAAATTCCATGGAGCTGCTCTGATACAGCGCCATCGCCTCTGAGGAGATTTCGACCGAGTCCTCATGCAGCCGGTTCATGGTCTTCGAGAGAGATTCGCTCTCCTCGTTCTTCACCCCGAACATCTGCTCGATGAGCAGTTTTCTCGCGGAAAAACGGGGATCGAACGATTCGAGTTCCTCTTCGGGGGGTTCGTGACTCTTTTTCGTGGAAGTGTCTGAAAAACGGGGGATGTCGGGGGTGATCGATCCGATTGCCATACTGGTCCTCCTTGACCGCACTGGTGAAATTCCTGTTGCTATCGGGCATGCCGTAATTGCATGACAGGGAGAGCCGACTAGTAATGGTATCGGTCGATTTGCGGAAATCTTTACGGCTTATTCAGTTCCCTTCAGAAACCTGCCGGGGAGCATACCGAACCGAAGCGAAGTTGATCCGGTGCTGAATAATTAGACACGCAGTTAACCACCGGTTTATTGAGTGCTGAAAGCGCGTAAAAAAACAGTTCACCCTTTCTCAGAGTACTCAGGAGTGGTGGGCCGCCACCAAAACGGTTTTAAAAAAACAGTTTCGACACTGGATTCCGTGCGTTTACGGAACGTAGCGAAACACCCGGGCAGAGGTACTTTTGCGCGAAAGCGGTACAATATAAACGGTGTGCAACACCGGACTCTCCACGCTTAAGGAAAGGATTGACAGTCCTCTGCACTCCGCGCGCTAAAAAGTACGCCGTACGAGCCGCAGTCGCCCCTTGGGGTCGGTGCATTTTTTTTGGTGCGGGCGACATTATCACGTCAGCAGCTGGTTGGAGGCTAACCATTCGATCTGGCGTGCGGCGCGTTTCCGGCGCAAAGACAGTAACGCTATAGGGGGTCACTACCGTTCCATCGAAGTTATCAGAAATGGATTACGGATCTGATAGATAGCCTTTTTCCTCTTTACGGAATCCATACACCGGTTTCTTTCCAGATAATCAGAAGGAACGGACGTGACGGAAGAAATGGAGCCTGCCTTCTGGCCGCGTTAGCGCCGCACGCCAGACCCCATGCATACCACGACATGATACCTAGAGCGCTACCGTTACCCAAGCATGACAACCCTACCGGTCCAACAGGGCGTCTGAGGCTCGCAGCAGCGCAGAATAAAGGCTCGGAATCCTTAAGGGTGGTAGGCCCGGACCATCCCGCCTGGCGGGACCGGGGCAGCGGGGCGGAGCGCCCGCTCCCGGGTAAACTTGATGCGGAGCAATGGAGAATGGTATGGGGGTTAACCGCGTTTCCAATTTTTCAGTACCGGATCAGATCTCAGTACCGGGCCCCTCTCTCAGCCGGATTGGCCCCTGCGGGTGTTAAATGCTATTTTGGGGTACTGCCAGCCCCGTCGCTGCAACAACACAGGCACCCCAACCACCGGGAGCTCCGCCATGAGAGAAAAAGTCGAGCGATCAAAAAAAACCGGATTACCCCCCGGGAGCCTCATTCCGGTCGAGGAGGAGCAGAGAAAAACGCCCCGAATCTCCATTTTCGAGTACGACGAATCACACTGTACCGAACGTGACATTACGGAGATCGATTACCCGTCGGTGCTCGAATCAAAAAAAATCAACTGGATCAATATCGACGGTCTTTCGGACACGCGGCTGTTTGAACGGATCGGCAGCGGATTCAACATTCACAGTCTGACCCTCGAAGATATTCTCACCATCGACCAGCGCCCTAAAATGGAAAATCATGAGGACTACCTGTACATCGTTCTCAAAATGATCAACTGGGACGACGGCACTGCAGACCTCGAGGTTGAACAGGTGAGCCTGCTGCTGCTGCGCGACACGGTTCTTTCCTTTCAGGAAAAAACCGGCGATGTATTCGACCCGCTGCGGGAGCGGCTCCGACGCGGTACCGGCCGTACCCGTAAAGAAGAGGCGGATTACATCGTTTACTCACTGATGGATGCGATCGTCGACAATTACTTCAATATGATGGACAAGCTTCGGCAGGAAATTGAACAGATCGAAGAGGAAGTGATTGAGGATCCCGAAACCTCGACCTCGGTTGAAATTCACAAAATGCGCAACCAGGTGGCGATGCTGCGGCGCTCGATCTGGCCGCTGCGGGAAGTGCTGGCAACGATCCTCCGTTCCGAATCGGAACTCATCAGGTCGCATACACTCCCCTATTTCAGGGATCTCTACGACCACACCGTCAAGGTAATTGAAACCCTCGAAATGTTCCGTGACAACCTGGCCGGATTACTCGACATTTATCTCTCATCGGTCAGCAATAAAATGAACGAAGTCATGAAAGTGCTCACGATGATCTCGACGGTGTTCATTCCGCTGAGTTTTCTCGCGGGACTCTACGGAATGAATTTCAGGTACATGCCGGAACTCAATCACCGGATGGGATATCCGGTACTGCTGCTGGTCATGGCACTTCTGGTGGTGTTTTTTCTACTGTTTTTCAAACGGAAGAAGTGGTTGTAGCTCTTTCCAAAAAAAAATGCCGGTACCCGCGCCGCAGCAACTGCGACAGTATACCGGCAATCGGTCCAGGTTACGCACCAACCTTTGCAGACCAGTTTCACATAAACCCTTTACCACCTGACACCTGAATTTCTTTTTTACCTCATCCCGGGTTCACCGCAGCGATTTCACGATAACGACACCGTCCACCCAGAGACGAAACGTGCTGTTATCACCCTTTTTCACCTCTATCCTGAATTCGGCAACACGTTCCCAGTCGAAAGCATCATCAACCTCACGTTGTTCCTTCGCATCCCAGAAGACACCCCGTTCCCCGAATTTTTCGAGAGGAATTGAAAACAGGGTCCATTCGGTCGTGACAGGGCCAAACCAGTCGATTTCAAGTCGGACAACCGTCTTATGCCCGTCACTTTTCTCATCGTCCACCAGCGCCACCCAGGCTTTCTCATTTCCCGCCGCCCCTTTTGCCCAGAATTGCAGTGTACCTTTCCGGAAAAAAGGTTTGAGATTGTACTCCCGATCACCCAGACAGATCGATCCCCCGCTGTAGTCATCGGGATCGAGATCAAATTGAAGAGCATACCGGCCGCCATGGGCATTTCCCTTCGCGACGGTGACCGACGACGATGCCGGATAGGTATACTGAAAACCGTTGTGAGCATATGATTCACTGAAAAACCAGTCGAATATCTCTGTGTTCTCACTACCGGAGCTCTCTGCATTTTTATCGAAAAACGGCAATTTCAGACTGTAGGCGGTGCCTGAAACCAGCAGTAACCAATACAGAACCGGAACCACCCGCCGCAGAGTCCGGTCACGACTTCGGGAATGAACCGCTTCCGGTATACGGGAAACCATCCCGGAGGTCATTTCGTTATCGGGTGTACCGGTGATCGTCACTTCTTTACGCTTCATTCCGGATCTCATGGCTATTACGCCTCCAGTAATTGGGAATATACCCATCACACCCCTCCTTTTCTTGTCTGAATCCGTTGAAAATCATAACATTTTCCGATCAAGTAAAATGTTAACCCGCTATCGTATCGTTAATTGTTCCCGACAGTGGCATTCTCTTCCCCGGCGTTACCGCCCGCGGCAGCGCCGGAAGATTTCCGGTTCATTACCGGCCGGATTGATGATCAGCAATCCCGTTTTCCCGTGTGCGGTAAAATCCGCCGCATGGCAGAACATCATTTTTGATAAAATCATTCACATTTTTGTTGCCGGAAAACTTATCTGCCCTTTAAAAATATGAAGAAATGACCCTGCAGATAAGAAGATTAACAGGCATAAAACCGGTATCTTTTTCTTAGCGGTAAAAAATCTGAAGCACGAAACAGACAAACGATGCTTACCGCCGTTATGGTTCTTTCGGGAGGTGTATGAATAACAGTATACTTTTTCGTAGAAAACGCCCACAATCGTATTTCGGGATGCTGGTGGTTGCCGGGTGGATATTTCTGACACTGCCTGCGGCAGGTCAGACGATAATTTCCGGAAAACATCTGCCGCTCAGGGCAGACGATGCAATTACCGTAGAAGAACAGAAAGCAGTCCCGTCATCCGGTCTCTTCAGGCAGCTTGGTAAGGGGGAAGAACTGAATGTTCAGGGCATACAACCGGTCACTTTCAGAAGCACCCGCGATCTGAACGATCTCCTGACATACTTCGTTGATCTTTTTCTCGATAAGCACAGCGGTATCCCTGTTGGTACCGAGCACCGCTACCTTGAACAGCCGGTAGAGCGGGTCGGTGGAGGTGATGACCGACTTGCCCACGTCGAGAAACCGGCATAGCGCCTGATAGGCAGCCGGGGATTTCTGTTCGACACGGATGGTGGTGTCGCTCTTTTCATAGTTACCTTCGCTGTTTTTCCTGATGAACTTCAGCTCTTCGAGCAGGGTAATCGCTTCGTCAATCTGCCGGTCGGTCAGAGGTACTCTGAGCAGCGAAGCCAGCTGTCGCCGCTCCCCGGCACTGCGGTTGCCGAATCCTTCGAGCAGCGGCAGAAGCTCCCTGATGACCGTATGGTACCACTCCGCCATGTATCCATATTCACCGATCGTCAGAAAATGATCGGCGCCGGCGGGTTTCTTTTGTCTATCGATCAACGCCCCGTAAAAATGCTCTCTGTCGACAGTCGAAGCTGCCTGATTGTACTGCACCAGCAGCAGCAGGTACACGGTTTCGTCGGCGGAGAGTTTCAGAAAAGCGGCGAACCGCCGCGCGGCACTGAGCGACATTTTTTTCCGCCCGTCGATCACCACTTCCTTGTAATAACTCGGTGAGGCGCACTGCACCCTGCGAAGTATCTCGCGGATTGACAGTTTGGTGTTTTCCCGTCGGAGCGCATCGATACGGTCGCGGAGAAAATCTCTGAAATCAAGGTATGCGTAGATGGTCATGACGGGGAGTCATCCGTTGGGGTGCCGTAACGGCAGCATACTCCCGCCGGCAGGAGAAACGGCTGCCGGATGCGACCTCAATTGCGTTCCTTCCGGGCGCGCTCACGGTATTCGGTGGGGGTCGTTTCGGTATGCTGGCGGAATACCCTGTTGAAATGAGGTATACTGTTGTACCCGACGGCGAAAGCGATTTCGGCAATCGTGCGATCCGATTCACGGAGCAGCCGTTTCGCCTCGGCGATACGAACATCGTTGAGGTACTGCTTGAAGTTCATGCCGTATTTCTGCTGCAGCAGCGCACTGATCCGCGGCAGACTGATTCCGGTCTCCCTGCCGACCCGCTCGACCGACAGCTCCGGGAGCTGATAGTGCGAACCGATGAATTCAGCCAGACGACCCGACAACTCTTCCGCCTGGTTGACAAGCGTAACATGATTCGCCGGTTTCCCCGATTCATCGATACCGGTCCGGCGACGTCTGAGAAGAAGAAGGAGCGTCACCGCCAGCACCCACAGTCCGGCGCCACCCAGCGCCACGATGTACAGCCATCGACGATCTTTCGAGAACTCGATTTTCCGGATTTCCATCCGTTCGGGAACATCGAGCGGCCCCCCCGGCGTATTCTGGAAATCAATCGCCATCAGTTTGGTGTAATCGGGTTTTTCGGGCAGCGTGAGGAAACGCGGACCGATAAGCGATTTCCACCAGGTGGGGGTGGAAAACTCTTTGAACGATAAACGATACCCTCCGGCGCGTGGTTGCAGCGTCACCTCCTTTTCGATGTACCGCAGCGTCATCCAGCTGTTGGTATCGGTAAAGTGCTCGAACGTCTTCAGGTACAGTATGAACGAAGTACCTTCCCTGAGGTTTGCATCGATATCGAGGTAATCATACGGGCTGACATCGAGGTAGGCACCGGTCGCATGCTTGTCGAACCAGACCGTAAATCCGGAAATGGGTTTTATCATCGGATTATGATTGACCTGACGGAGCGTATACTCGAATACCAGCAGACTGTCGGAGGACACCGGAAACGTACCGAGAGAACCGCGGGTGGTATCGGTGTAATCGACATACGCTTCAATCCGGAACGGGGGTTCACCGGCGTAGGGAAGTATTGTCAGAGGTGAATCAGGAACGAATACCAGTGAAAGGAATACCAGTGCCGGCAGATAGTAAACAACGATTTTTTTCATCTCATCAATTCATGATCTGAGGGTGTGGACCGGCCGGCGGTCGGAACCGTTTCATCCCGGCTGCCGGATAACGAATCAATCCGGATCATCGTCCCCGGTATCTTTATTGGTGTTCCAAAACGGGGCAAACGTTTGATTGAAATACCACGATCGGTGGCAGAGCACCGGAATACCATCACTGCAGACACGTACACATGCATGGAACGATGGTAATATATTATCTGGAGTTGATTTCATTCAAAAGGGAAACAGGAATCGCCTGCCTGTTCCTTCACTGCCGGTTGAAGGCATCGAAAAACGTCCGTCTCGAACGGGAGGGACGCCAGATGAATCCGCATGAGGGACATTTGATCCGTCGTTTACCGGCGAGCGTTCGCAGGGGAGCGAAAAAAAAGGGATCGTAATATTCGGTCTGCTCATTCCTGCATTTCGGGCAGCACTCCGCAGGTCTTCCCCATATTTTATCATACAGGCTCGCGATGGAATCCATCGGTCGCTGTCGCCGCGAATGCCGGTGTCGCGTACGATGTGTACCCATTACGTCTCCCTTCTGTCCATTGCTCCGCGCAGCTCTTCAGATAACCGATGCCGGCAGAAATATCTGCATGAACGTTCTCTCGGCGAACAGATCGGTCATCCCCGCGATATAATCGGTGATGATACGCCAGGTCGGTGTTTCCGCACGGTAATTCGTATTGCGGATGAAGTGAAAAAACGTTTCGAGCAGCGGCGCTTCCCGTATGAGTGCGGCGACCATCGCGCCGTCGCCCCCCCGCTGCGACTGCACCAGAATCTTCTCGAGCTCACTGAAGAGAATCTCGATGATACTGACGGCCTTCCGGCTTTTCCGGTCGACCTCGGGATGCATGTAGATATGCCGGTAATTGAACTCCTTGAGCATCGTCATGTAGGTGAACACCTCTTCGCTCATCTCGATCGCGTCATTGCCGATGCTCGAGGCGATGGTATCATTGACGAACCGGCCGATGATCTTGCCGTTTTCAGCACCGAGGTTCTTGACGATCTCCGAAGGAATGTCACTCTTGCGTATCAGTTCCGCCTTGATCGCATCCTCGAGATCACGGCCGAGATAGGCGATCCGATCGACCAGCCGCACCAGACACCCTTCGAGAGTTGCAGGATAGCAGCAGCGATCGTTGATGGATTCCAGCTGCAGCAGATCCCGCGACCGGTCGGGCGCCACCACCCGTTCGAACCGTTCTCCACAGTGGGTGATGATTCCGTCGCGCACCTCGTAGGTCAGGTTGAGTCCGGAGCCGTAACTGGTCAGCATATCGACCACCCGCAGCCCGTGCACTTCGTGCTTGAACCCTTCGTCAACCCCCCGTTTGCGCAGCATCTCGTCGAGCACCCGCTCCCCGGCATGACCGAACGGCGGATGGC
>JAFGHA010000026.1 GCA_016930275.1 Chitinispirillaceae bacterium | reverse complement strand
GACAAAAGTTATGTCCACTACACCCGAACCATGTCCGTAACTCGCTGATTTTAAAGATGTTTTTTCTTAATGGTGTAGAAAATGGGTGAAAGAAAAACGAAAAACGCCCCCGCTTTAGAGGGCGTTGCAGTGTTACTGAAAACCGGAAAGGAATCAGACGCCGTCGGCGATGAGCAGTATCTGCGGATCGAGTTTGAGATGCAGATCCCGGTTGGGGGCGGCGTCATGATCTTTGACAAGGGTCAGGTGGATGTAATCATCCTGCGGATCCAGCATGATCATGGTGGCGACATGCGGCATGAACGTTTCAAGTACGGTCGGTATACCGGCATCGTTGAATGATCGCTCTTCCCGGCGAAGGGTCGCGCTGAACCACAATTCAACCTGCAACTCCTCGGCCAACTGTTTGAAAAGTGAGAATTCCCCGGGATTACTTTTAGTGAAATCGTAACCATCGACAACGATGATATCAGCGTGAAACTGGGCACCGTTGATTATCGAGAGCAGGCTTTTCTTGACCTGTGATGCGGAAATCCCATCCTGTTTGAAGTTCAGGATAATCCGGTGACGTACCAGATCGTCATGAATGGTCATGGCGTTTTCCAGTTTGTACCGCATGGCAATTTCCTCGAAAATGTCTTCATACCATGAGATGATATGGCTGGTATCCGGGGAAAAGGATACATGAATGACATGTTTACCCTGGAACAGCTGGTCGGTGGCCAGATGCACCAGACAGGCGGTTTTCCCGACGCCTTTCCGGGCCGTGATGAGCCCGACGTTCCCTTTACCCACACCACCATGACTGGAACGTTCGAGAATTCGGAACGGACTTCGTGAAATAAGTTCTTCTCTTATCATGCAACGCTCCTATTTGGATTTCTTTTCTGTTTTCTTTTTATCCTGAAACTCTTTTTTCAACTGCTCCGAAATGGAGGCGGGGACTTTCCCGTACTTGAGAAATTCCATTGAAAATTCAGCTTTCCCCTGTGTCAGAGAACGAAGGACGGTCGAGTAGCCGAACATTTCACTCAAAGGGACTTCGGCATCGACTCTGGTGAAATTACTCTCTTCGGTAGTACTTATAATGATACCGCGGCGTTGATTGATGCTGCCGAGTATGTTTCCCTGAAATTCACTCGGACCTTCGATGGAAACTTTCATGATCGGTTCAAGGATTTCGGGTTTCGCTTTGTCGAACGCCTGCCAGAATCCGCCGATCGCAGCCTGCTGGAAAGCGATATCCGAGGAGTCGACCGGATGAAAATTACCGTCATTGATGGTTAATTTTACACCGACAATAGGGAACCCGATGACCTTTCCCTTGGGAAGGCAAGCCTTGAATCCTTTATCACACGAAGAAATGAACTCGTTGGGGATAACACCACCTTTGATCTCATCCACGAATTCATAGTCTTTTTCATGGGAAGGCTCGAGAATTCCCGCGACTCGACCATATTGTCCCGAACCACCGGTCTGTTTTTTATGTGTATAATCAAAGGGGGCGGTACGCGTGATGGTTTCACGGTAGGCGACCTGCGGCATTCCGGTTTCAATCTGTATACCGTACTCACGCCGCATTCTCTCGATGTAGATTTCCAGGTGCAACTCACCCATACCGCGTATAATCGTTTCACTGGATTCATGGTCAACATAGGTCTTGAAGGTCGGATCCTCTTTCGTGAACCGGTTGAGGGCACGTGAAAGTTTATCTTCGGATTTTTTATCCTTGAGATTGATGGCGAGGGAGATCACCGGTTCGGGGACGAACATGGTGCTCATTGCCACATTGATCGAAGTATCACAGAAAGTATCTCCCGATGCACAGTCAATGCCGAAGAGCGCAACGATATCACCGCACGGTGCGGTATCGATATCCTCCATGGAATCGGCATGCATTCTGATGAGCCGGCCGACCTTGAATCGCTTACCCGTACGTGTATTGACAAGCTCAAGCCCTTTTTTCACTTCACCCTGATAGATGCGGATATAGGTTAACTGACCATACTGGCCGTCTTCCAGCTTGAAGGCAAGCGCGATGGTGGGAGCCGACGATTTTGGCGTGATAGGATAGTCTTTCTCGTTATCATCCAGATCACATGCCATATAGGGAATTTCGGACGGGTTGGGAAGATATTCCAGAACCGCGTCAAGAAGCGGCTGAATGCCTTTATTTTTATACGCCGAACCGAGAAATACCGGTGTCAGATCGAGAGAGAGTGTTCCTTTACGGATTGCATCCTTGACCTGTTCCGTTGTCTCTTTTCCTTCAAGATAGGCTTCGGCGAGTTCATCCGAAAACATCGATACCGCATCGAGAAGCAGCTCGCGGTATTTCTGTGCTTCGGCAGCAAGTGCTTCCGGTATTGGTTCGATGCGCATCTGATCCCCGCTGCCGCCGTCGAAATAAACGGCCTGCATGGTAATCAGATCGATTACCCCTTCGAGTTTTTCCTCGAGGCCAATAGGCAGTTGCATCATTACGGCATTGTGACCGAGTTTTTCGCAGAGCTGATCCTTCACCCGTATCGGGTTGGCACCGGAACGGTCGCACTTATTGACAAAAGCTAATCTCGGTACATTGTAACGTTTGAGCTGGCGGTCAACGGTGATCGACTGGGACTGCACTCCACCGACGGAGCAAAGTACCAGAACGGCTCCGTCGAGAACACGAAGCGCCCGTTCAACCTCAATGGTGAAGTCGACGTGTCCCGGAGTATCGATGATATTTATGGGATGGTTCTTCCAGGTGACATTGGTCGCTGCAGAGGCGATGGTGATTCCGCGCTCGCGTTCCAGTTCCATGGAGTCCATGGTCGCACCGACACCATCCTTGCCTTTAACTTCGTGAATAGCGTGTATCTTTTTACTGTAATACAGGATACGTTCCGTCAAGGTGGTCTTTCCGGAGTCAATATGGGCGCTTATACCAATATTGCGCATCAATTCGAGTGACTTCGACATACGTTACACATACCCTCTCGGTAAAATTTGTTGCTGTTTTTGCGGCGTCCACTACCGGAAACTGCTCAGTTTGAATAGTACAGTTCATCTCTCACGGTAACACCTGTTTCAGGTGACAGTGTGCTTTACCTGCTATGTATTCAACCGATGTCGTTAGACGGAGAATGCTCTCAGTTTTTGGGTCTTTTTCAGTAGAACGCCGTAAATGCCGTGCAAATATAACACCTTTTTTGATAAAAATCAACTATTTTAAAGGTTCGAAGCCCGATAAAACTGTCTATTTTCAGTAAAAACAATAATTTTCCGTTTCAGGTAAACAGGAACCGACATCTATGCACATTGCCTATTTCATTACCGGACACGGATACGGACACGCCGTACGTTCAGCGACCATTGCCCGAAACTTTTCTCCTTCGACCACAGTTACTTTTATCACCGATATTCCCGAAACTTTCTTCCGGCAGGAATCGCGTCATCCGTTCCGTCATCTCAAGTATCGCCTCGACTGCGGTTGCCTGCAGGCTGATTTCGTTACTGTTGACAGGAAAAAAACACTCGAAGAATACGCAGCGATCTCGGTTAAAAACAAATCGGCAACGGATGAAATCGTCGACTGGTGTTCCGAGAACCATGTTAACGGTATTGTCAGTGATATCGTACCGGCAGCCTTCGATATTGCAGCACGGTGTTCAGTCCCTTCACTGGCAGTGACCAATTTCACCTGGTACGACATCTATCATGAATTCATCGCGGATTTTCCCTCGTTTGAACCCATGGTCGACACGATACGAGATCAGTACCGCTCGGCTGGAAAATTACTGGCCCTTGCACCCGCTCTGCCGATGACCTACTTTTCCCGAATTGAACATATCCCGGTGGTCGGACGAAACGGCAGGAACTGTAAACGGCGACTTCTGGAGAAATTCAATCTGGAGCCGGATAAGAAAGTCGCTATTATATATATCGGTGATTTCGGCAGTTCCGGTACGATGTGGAATCGACTTGCGACTTTTTCTCAGTGGGAGTTTTTCGGGTTGCATCCGGTGTCCGATGCTCCGGAAAACTACCATCTTGTGAATGGAAGCGGTTTCTCCTATCCGGATTTCATCGCATCGGCAGATTGCGTTGTAGGGAAACTGGGATACGGTCTGGTTGCCGAATCAATGATCAATGGTACACCGATAGTATTTCTCTCCCGTGAACATTTCGCCGAGTACCCGGTACTTGAGCGTGCGGTAACCGAGTGGGGGGGAGGTATCAGGCTTTCACCGGATGATTTCACTTCTCTTGGGTGGAAAACCGCTCTTCAGAAAGCGACCTCCGTTTCTCCATCGCACTACCCTGTTACAGAAGGTGCGGCAACATGCGCCCGAAGCATTGAATCATATATATCGTTGAATTCAGGAAAAAAACGATAACGTTGTTCCCGTTTCAGGTGTTTTGCTGCAGGATACTTTTTCTTGCAAACAGTGCAGCGTGACTATATAATCCAGTAAACTGCCGTTTGAATCAGTTCTTGCCGTTTGTAATGTCAGAGTGCAGAGGAGAAATCCGTTGTGAAAAACCCTTTGGAACAGTTTGTACCGGTGGAGGATCGGGCTGACGGGATCTATGTGAAAATAGACCGGACGCTTCGGGACTCTCTGAAGCCTGAAATAATTCTGACGGCCATGAAAAATTCAATCGTGATGAATTTTGATGCGACAAATTTCAAGGACGTTTTCAGTCGCGCGCGTGGTGCATTCGAAAAAATCGGGCCTCCTTTTGAATATTACGACAGTGAACTCGACCTCAGTGTGAATGTCTCGATTTCTCCCCAGAAAGCAAGCCTTAAAATTTCCGAAAATTATTTTCTGAAAGGGAAAAAAGTTACCGTCGCACTGCTTACCTTTTGCCTAAAGCGTAAAGGCGTTATCAATGGAATCGACACGAATGCTCTCATCCGTATCTGTATCGAGAGCATCAAGGATCAGTACGTTGATGTCGCATTCGCAACGCCACCGGAAAATGGTACCGACGGAAGAATAGAATTTAAAAAGAACATATCTCCCGAGATAAAACCGAAACAGCGCGGTGACGGCAGCGTCGATTATCGGAATATACAGACCTTCACTTCCGTTGCAAAAGGTGAATTACTCGCGGTTAAATATCCGCCGGGTCCGGGAGTACCGGGCGTTACCGTTACCGGTGACCATGTACCCGCCACTCCGGGTAAAGATATACAGCTGCCCCAGGGGAAGAATACCGAAATATCTCCGGACGGGATGCAGCTCATCGCCAATGCCACCGGCATCATTTTCTTTGAAGGTACGGTCCTGACCATCGCGGAATTGCTTCATATCAACAACGATGTCGATTTCAGCGTCGGTAATATCAAATATACCGGTGATGTGCTTATTGGTGGCAGTGTGAAACCCGGCTTCTGTATCGAGGCCGAGGGTTCCATCCAGATAAAAGGTGAAGTTGAGTCGGCGATTATAACCTCACGTGCAGGCAGAGTAATAATTGATAAGGGAGTAATGGGGAAGGGCGATACGACCATTACGGCAAAAGAAGGTATAAACTGCAATTTTGCACAGGAGACGAACTTCAAAACTGAAGGTCCCATGGAGTTCTCCCGGTATCTGCTTCATTGTAAGGTCGATTGCGACACGCTGGACGGTACCGGACATGATGCCGGTATCATCGGTGGTGAGGTACGGGCACGGAAGTCGATCTCGGTAAAATGTTGCGGAAGTGATAACGGAGCCCCGACTAAAGTATGCATTTACGACAAAAACAAAGGGCTTATTCTCGAAAAGGTCAAGGAACTCACCGCCCTGCATGAGAAGCTCAGCGCGGAGCTCGAACCTATTGAACGTCAATTGAAGGCAAAAGCTGCATTGATGAAACGGATGGGGGACAGCATTACCGATCGGGGAAGGGAAGAGGTAAAAAAGTGGGTTGATGCCTACAACGGCATGAAAAAAAAATGCGATTTCGTCGCCGGTAAAATCAAAGAACTGGAATCCGCAAGTAGAAATACAGGAGATCGGTCGGGATTCATACAAGTCTTTGATAAGTGCTACACGGGAACTTCGGTGGTGCTTTATGATATTCCATACCAGGTGAAAACGATGCTCATCAATAAAAAACTGAAACTGAATGGACAAACAGTAACTATTGAAGGAACTTCGCAGCATGATGAATCAAAATGAATTGGAAATCAAGGAAAAAGCCAGCTACCTTTGGATTACGTTACCCGATGCCATCACTATGTATGATAACAAGGAGATCGAGCAGAAGATAGGAGAACGGCTTCGTGATCGAAAGGATCATGTCGTACTGGACTTTTCTCATACGAGGGCGGTTTACAGCAGCGGTTTGGGATTGATGATCCGGATACGACGTTTTGTTACCGAACGGGGAGGAACACTCAGTCTGGTGAATGTTTCAGAACGCCTTTATGACATGTTTCGTGCACTGAACATTGAAAAAGTATTTCCGATATATACGACCGATGTGGAGTTTGAGATATCTCAGGATGATTTCGGCAACAGCGAAAACCAGGATGAAACTCATGGATTTCTGTTTGTCGCCAAAAATGAGAGCGGTGCCTGCAGGATTCATCTTTCCGGAGACATGTCTTCCGGAAACGATCTCGAAGGATGCAGTTCACTACAGCCGATTTCCGAAATACTGCTTTATCTGTTCGATTTTTCCGGGTTGGAATCGATCGACAGCGCAGGAGCTGAAATTCTGCTCGAACTGACAAAGAGGATAATTGATACAGGGGGCGTTTGCAGGGCATACGGTATTCATGATATGACTCATGAAATGCTGACACTGTTTGGTGCGGATGTGCATTTTACCTTTTTTACCGACGAGCAATCGGCATTCGAAGGTACATCTCCGGTAGCATAACGCATACACCGTTATCCGTGTTTGATAAATGTTCCGACCTGAAATTCCTCAAATGCGGTCTTCAACTCTTCTTCAGTATTCATGACGATGGGACCGTACCATGCCACCGGTTCGCCGAATGGTCGGCCTCCTATCAACAGAAATCTGACGGGAGTACTGCCTGCTGCGAACGACAGTAACTCACCACGGGTGAAAAGTGCCGCATTTCCTTCCGGAACGGACAACAGTCCCGTTGTGGTATCAGGTAAGGCATTTATGCCGTTATAGCAGCTGAAATCAGATGACGGTAGCCCGAAATAGCCGCTTCCCTTCAATACATAAACAAAAAAAGTGTGTTCCACAGGTGTCGGAAAAACGAACTCCATCCCTGCCGAGAGAGCAACATCAAAGTACACCGGGTCAATAAAGGGGTTATCGACAGGACCACGAAGATCATCGAATGCTCCGGCTATGATTTTTACCGTGGATGCAGTTGCAATATGAATGACCGGAATCATTCGATGAGTAATACCCTGATACCGTGGTGAACACATTTTATCGGTTGCAGGCAGATTCACCCAAAGCTGCAATCCGGCAAGAAGGTTGTCGTGATTGCCATGAGGCATCTCCTGGTGGATGATCCCGCTGCCGGCGGTTGTCCATTGTACCTCTCCATTACAGGTACTTGCTTTGTTGCCAAGACTGTCACCATGATCAACCTCTCCTTCAAGTACATAAGTGACAGTTTCAATTCCCCTGTGAGGGTGCCATGGAAACCCCTTCAGATAATCTTTCGGTTGTGAAGAATGAAAATCATCCAGAAGGAGAAACGGATCAAAGAGAGGAACATGATTGTGTCCGAAAATACGGTTCAGTCGTACACCTGCACCTTCGATCGTCCTGGTGCCTGAGAGTATTTTTCTGACGGATCTGATTTTTTTCATGACAGGGTCCGGTGATCTTTACTGACTGTACTGCTGACGATACCGGTTATCCTCGCGAGGTGACCGCCCCACGATGTACATCAAGGGGTATCGATAAAATGATCTTATTGATCTGACCGGTCATGAAAAACTGATCAGCGTAATCGAGAATTACATTGGATATCGAAGCTTCGGGACCGATATGATATATCAGGATGAATTTTTCCTCGCGGGAGGTGCCATCGGATTTCATCGCCTGAAGGGGAATGGTGGGAAGACCGACGCTCTGGGGCTTGAGAAATTCACCTTTTTCGTTCAATCGATAGACCCAGTTTCGGACATTGAAAAGGCGATATTCCTTCATTCTGTTTTTCACTGCACCTTCTACCCGTAGAAATCCGGTATTGGAATCATAACGGGCATCGGAGAGCATAATGGCGACCTTATGAGTCACGTTCTCGCAATCCATGAATGTAATGGTCTTCCAGACCCCTTGCTGCACCGTTTCCGAACAGGTAATGAATAACAGTAAAAGAATTACCGAATTGCAAAAAGATGAAAGGTTTTTCATCCGGACACTCCCCGTAAAGGTTCTGTTATGAGCATTTTCTCCATCTCATAACACGCTACCGAACGTGAAACCACCAAAGATGTAGATTCAATCAGGCTGCAGACAGATACGTGGTGGTATGCCGCCTGTGGGCGACATCACTAGCAATATAAATAGCCTGAAATGCACAATGCAAGTACCGTCAACAGTGGAGAACCTGAGATTGTTACCTACAGACGGGGACGGCAGATACCGCTACGATAGGTGATCCCAAAAAAAATGCAGCCGTTTTTCACCTGAACGAAAAACAGCTGCGAATGGGTACATCGATAGCTTTTTTAAAATCAGCCGATAGCCTCACTGCCCTCCTCACCGGTTCGTATGCGGATGCACTGCGGAAGGTCCATGACGAATATTTTACCGTCGCCGATATTACCGGATCGTGCACCTGCGATGATGGCTTTGATCGTCGGTTCGACGAAGTTATCATTGACAGCTACTTCCAGTCGGATTTTCTTTAGGAGGTTCACCTCGATAACGCTCCCACGATAACTTTCCGTATATCCGCCCTGCTGGCCGCAGCCGATTACATTGGTGACGGTCATTTTTCTCACTTCGGCTTCGAAGAGGGCCTTTTTGACATCGGGTAATTTTGTGGGCTGTATTATTGCGACAATCATTTTCATAGCTCAAACTCCTTTTCATTAAAGTCCAATGACGATGGGATCAACTCTCAGTGGTGAAAATCTGGAAACCGCTGTATCCTTCAATACCCATTTCTCCGATATCAAGTCCGCCGATCTCCTCCTCGCGTGAAACCCGAAGCCCGTAGGTTGCTTTGATGATACTCCATATCACCAGCGCCATAACCGATACAAATGCGCCTACTGCCACGACTCCGATGATCTGTGTGGTCAGCTGTTTGAAACCGCCGCCATACAGAAGACCGTTAACGTTATCGACATAGCCGGGTGCCGCAAACAGACCGACAGCCAGTGTACCCCATATACCGTTAACCAGATGCACCGAGAGTGCTCCTACCGGGTCGTCAATATGCAATTTATCGAAAAAATACACCGAGAACACCACAAGCGATCCTGCCACAAGACCGATAATGATCGCCCCGACCGTTGTAACGACCGCACAGGGTGCGGTAATTGCGACCAGACCGGCAAGACATCCGTTGATGATCATTGAAAGATCCGGCTTTCCGCTGATCACCCAGGAAACCGTCATCGCACTGACGATACCGGTACATGAGGCAAGACCGGTTGTAAGGGCGATGCGCGGTACATTGGCATCCATCGCCAGTTCACTTCCCGGATTGAAACCGAACCATCCAAGCCATAAAATAAATCCTCCGAGGGTTGCAAGAGGAATAGAATGACCCGGAATGGCTTTTGGCGAACCATCTTGACGGTATTTTCCAAGACGGGGACCAAGCAGCATGATACCGATCAGTGCGCACCATCCTCCAACGGAATGTACCGCTGTGGAGCCGGCAAAATCATGAAAACCAATGCTTCCAAGCCATCCGCCGCCCCAGATCCAGTGCCCGGTTACCGGATAAATGAAGATTACCATCAGGGTTCCGAATATTATAAAAGAGAGAAATTTGATCCTTTCAGCCACCGCACCTGAGATTATTGAACAACCCGCTGCGGCAAAGGCAAGTTGAAAAAAGAAGAATGCAAAAACTGGAATATTGGTTACCGGTGCAGTCGATTTTTCTCCAACCAGAAAAGAGGTAAGCCCGACAAAGGGATTCCCGTCGCCAAACATGAATCCGTAACCGATCGCCCAGTAAGCAATTGCGGCAAGCGCAAAAACAATAAAATTTTTTGCAAGAATATTGACAGTGTTTTTTGCCCGAGTGAATCCTGTCTCAACGAATGCGAACCCAGCATTCATAAAAAAAACCAGGAACCCGGCAACGAGTACCCAAAGTGTATCAACAAGATTTATTCCGCCGTCATCCGCAAAAAGTGGAGTAGCTGAAAGAAGTACCGAGGCTACCGCTAATCCTGCATTTTTACTTGTACGCACACTTACCTCCAATCATAGTTACAAATTTGTTGTATAATAGTTCGGCAGATCACAATGCAACAATCAGACCAATCAGAAAGAAATCGTTAAGGATAAATTAATGCAGTTTTAGTTTGTTGGTTAGCACAAATATGTATTTATGGTGTACTGTGAAAACAATTTTGTAACTTGATGAAGACTTTTCATATCTGCGATAGAGGAGAAATAAAAAGGAGGAGGAAATTACAAATAACAGAACTTAAACAAAATTGTAATAAAAAAGATGAAAACCAAGCAGTGCCTGTATTGAATTGATCTGTGGTTCAGCTTCCCGCCGGGTAAGAAGTACAGCAGTGATAAATTCGTGTTCACCTGAATTTTCACGGTACCGGTTTTCAAATGCGTTAAACTCATTTTCTTCAACCCGGATTTTACACCCGAAGTAATAGATCGCTTCATCGGAGGCCCCGGCGGAACTGTACAGAGGAGTCGGCCATAACGGTGTAAGCTGATTTTCCTCAATATTGAGACCTGTTTCTTCGAACAATTCCTTTCGGGCAACGGCGATCGGCATATCGCTTTCATGGTCAAGCATCCCTGCAGGAAACTCAAGTGTCAGCGTGCCGTTTCCCACACGGTGCTGACGTACCATAAGAAACCGTTCTTCACCGGTTGTATTATTGATAAGAAGAGGAACAACGACAACTGCATGTCCTCTGATAAAAACAATATTGGGGAGTGGTTTGCCATCGGGTGAGGTTACCGACACATCGAGAAGCGAAAAAAGAGGAGCACCGCTTCTTTTATTGATCTTCTGAAGTGTGGTGATATCGTTGACCCTGCATCCTGCGGACTCAACGGTTTCTTTCCAGGAGGAAATCTTAAATGAACTGGTTTCTTCATTCATATGACAAATTTTAATGGAGAAGCTTAAAAAAAAGATGGCCGAAAAACAGTGATGCCGCAATGCCGATACCATCGGCGAAAAGCGCCGCGCTGAGAGCATGCCGGGTATGACGGATGCTGACCGCGCCGAAATAAACTGCGAGAACGTAGAATGTGGTTTCCGTGCTTCCCTGCATAACCGAGGCAAGAAATGATGAAAAGCTGTCCGGAGCAGAGCTGATTATTTCCGACATGACACCAAAAGAGCCGGTTCCTGAAAGTGGCCGCAGGAGTGCCAGTGGAAGCACATCGGTCGGCATTCCCACCCTGGCCAGAACAGGGGCGGCGAGCTTTCCGAAAAGGGTGAGAGCGCCGCTTGCACGAAACATTCCTATAGCGACGAAAATGGCAACCATGAACGGAATGATCCGTATGGCAATCTGAAACCCCTCTTTCGCTCCTTCGGTTACCGCTTCGTACACCTTCACCCCTTTACTGTATCCGTAAAGAAGCAGCGTTCCCATGATGAACGGTACCAGCCAGTTGGTCGCTTTAGTGACAAGATCGAGAGAAAGAATAAAAGGAGTACCCGTAGTAATGAAACGATAGGGGATTGCCCCGGCGAAAAGTCCAATTACTGCAATGAGCAGTATTTTGACGGAAAGCGACGTTTTAGGTTCAGATGCGGGTTTTCCGGTTTCCGTAGATTCTGAAACCGTTTCAGTTGATTCAGCTGTCCGGTCAACCGGCGCAAAGAACTCCACCGCAGCACTCCTGCGGGCAAGAAACTTCGCCGCAATGATTGCTGCACAGGTTGAACATATGGTTGCAAAAAGTGCCGGAAACAATATTGAAGCAGGACGGGTGGCCCCTGCTGCTGCTCTGACTGCAATCACCCCCAGAGGAAGAATGGTGACACTCGAGGTGTTTATTGCAAGAAAGAGACACATAGCATTAGTTGCAGTTCCTTTCTGAGGATTCAAACGGTCGAGTTCGGTGATGGCTTTGATACCGAGAGGGGTCGCGGCATTACCGAGGCCGAGCATGTTGGCAGCCATGTTCATGATCATGGCGCTCATAGCCGGATGCTCCGGGGGAACATCGGGAAACAGACGCACCATTACCGGACGGATGGCACGGGCTATTACCTTTGTCAATCCAGCCTCTTCCGCGACTTTCACTATTCCGAGCCAGAGGGCCATCGCTCCGACTAGTGAAAGCGCAAGCGTCACCGCTCCTTTCGCAGCATCAAAAGAAGCCTTGGTAAGTTCCTCCATTGTTCCCGTATAAGCGGCTACAAGGATGCTCGCCAGGATGAGAAACAGCCAGATACTGTTGATAGCGGCAGGTCTGGATTTCAAAATTCTCCGGTCATTTGTGTTGTTGCGAATATAGGGTGGTTCATCAGTTAATTGAATATACTATTGAACAACAGAATTGCGATGCAGGGGAGGGTTTCATGTCTGTCCTTCGCTGAAAATCTGTCACAATACTCGAACGGCGTTAAAAGGTACTTTTCAGTCTACCTTAAAGCCGCTTACCAATCCGGCACGGCGGAATCAGTGTCGGAATTTGAGCAATTCTGAACAGAAACTATTTAACATCGAGTTTCTGGAGATATTCAAAAAAGTCACTCTTGGTCGACAGTATCAGCCAATCCTTTTCGGACAACGTGGTCTGGTACGTTTCCATAGTTTTCAGAAAACGATAAAATTCCCTGGTTTCGGCGTTCCGGTTATAGGCCTCGGCGTAGATGGCCGTTGCCGCGCTGTCGGCGCTACCGATAATTTCCTGTGCAGTGCGGTAAGCTTCCGACTGGATACTCTTCAGTTCTCGTTCCTTGTCACCGAGAATCTTCGATGCCTCGCCTTCACCTTCGGAACGGTATTTTTCGGCGATTCTTTTTCGCTCCGAAACCATCCGTTCAAATATTTTATTCTGCACCTCGTCAACATAGTTGATACGTTTGAAGCGGAGATCAAGTAGTTCAATACCGAGTTCAAGAGTTCGGGGAGCCGCAGTCTCGAGAATTGAACGGGTGATTTTTTCGCGTCCGAAATCGATTTCGGAAAGTGTATTGACATCGTCGATCGAGTCGACCTCATCGTCCGACCGGAAATCACGGTTGCTTGTGCGGATCAGTTCCACAAGTTGGTGTTTAGCGATCGCATTTCTCGTTTCGCCGTCGAGAATATCATCCAGACGCGATTGTGCGCCACGTTCGTCCTGTACACGCTGAAAAAACAACAGGGGATCCACAATGTGCCATCGTGCATACATGTCCACCCAGATAAAACGTTTATCTTTGGTCGGCACCTGATTGGGGGAACCGTCCCATTCCAGAAAGCGTTTATCAAAATAGGTGACATCCCTCACAAAGGGAATTTTAAAGTGTATTCCAGGATCGGTAACGGGATTACCGACCGGTTTCCGGAACTGCGTGATAATTACCTGTTGTTTTTCATCGACAATGTACAACATCCGGGAGATAACGAATGCGAACAGCAGCCCGATACCCATTAAAAACAAAGGACCGTATTTATTCATTTTTCAATCCTCCTTTATTGAGGTCGAAAAGAGGAAGAATTCCCGAAGCGTTATCGTCAGTAATGAGTTTCCTGCCTACCTTCTGAAGTATCTCGTTCATGGTTTCCAGATAGATACGCTGTTTCGTCACCTCTTTTGCCTTTGAGTACTCATTGAAAACGGCGTTGAATTTGGCAGCCTCACCTTTGGAGTTGTTTATCCGTTCGAGAGCGTATCCGCGTGCCTCTTCGATGGTACGCTGTGCTTCTCCACGCGCCTTGGGAACCACTTTGTTGTATTCGGATCGTGCCTGATTGATCAGTTTTTCCCGTTCCTGCTGTGCTTCATTGACTTCATTGAACGCGGGCTTGACCTGTTCAGGGGGGTTGACGTCCTGGAGAACGACCTGCTCAACCTTGATACCCATTTCATACTGATCGGCCAGTTCCTGAAGCATCTTCGTTGCTGTGGCGGCCACTTCCTGCCTTCCGACGGTAAGAACTTCATTTACCGTGCGGTCACCGACAATTTCCCGCATGATCGCTTCGTTGATATCTCTGAATGTCTGTACCGCGTTTCTCACCCGGAAAAGGAACTTGAACGGATCGCTTATCCGGTACTGCACAATCCATTCAACATCGGCGGCATTTAGATCTCCGGTCAGCATCAGCGATTCCTCAAGAAAACTCTGTGATGAATACTGACTTCGTACCCCCGCTTTTTCTGTGCGAAACCCGAATTCCTCTTTCAACTGTCGCTCGACAGGAACTTTGTAAACCTTTTCAATGCCGAACGGTGCTTTGAAATTAAGCCCTGATTCAACCTTGCGGACATATTTTCCGAACCGGAGAATAACTCCAACCTCTTCCGGTTCAACGGTGAAAAAAGAGGAAAACAGAAAAAACACAATCAGCGCAACAGGAATCAGCCATTGAAAACGGATCGGATTGACTCCTTTAGGAAAGACCTGTTTGAATTGTGCATTGAAATTCTGTTGCATCGGATGTCCTTAAGACGGGAGTGAAATGAAGATATGAAGTAAAAATAGAAAATAACCTCTGTGCAGGGTAATCACAACGGTGCTACGGTTGTACCGGTTATGCATGAAGTGATACCTACCACCTGCAGTAGGTGATAAAAACAGGAAATCAGGCGATAATCTTGCTTACTGAATACTCAACTATACCCGATGCTCCCGCTCGTTTGAGCAGAGGAATCAGGTGTTTCGTTTCGTGAAAGGGGAGAATGGTTTCAACGGCAAACCATCCCTTTTCGTAAAGATGTGAAATAGTCGGATTGTGAAGGGAAGGAAGTACTTTTATCACCGCCGGGAGAGCTTTTTCCTGCACGTTACATTTCAGACCGACGTAATTTTCCGCATCAAGGGTACCGAGCAGCAGCATTTTCATGTTTTCAAGTTTGTCTTTTTTCTTTTTCTGCTTCCAGGCATCTCTGTTAGCAACAAGCACGGTGCAAGTCTCCATAATGGTATCGATAATACGCAGATGGTTGGCACGGAGAGATGATCCGGTTTCGGTAATGTCGACAATTGCATCAACGAGGCGGGGGGGTTTCACTTCGGTGGCTCCCCATGAAAATTCTACATCAACCGGTATTTTGCGCTTTTTGAAAAATCGCTTCGTGGTTCCCACCAGTTCGGTGGCGATACGTTTACCTCTGAGATCCTCGGCTTTATGAAATTTCGATTCCTCCGGTACAGCAAGAACCCATCGGCATTTTCTCCTGGTCGCCTTGCTGTACCGCAGTTCTGAAACTTCAACCAGACTGGCTCTGTTTTCTTCGACCCAGTCCTGCCCGGTAATTCCAGCATCCAGTATGCCCTGTTCGATGTAACGCGGTATCTCCTGTGGTCGCATCACGATAAGGTCGAGCTCCGGATCGTCACAGGTCGGATAATAGGAGCGTTCACCCTTCTGTACATGAATACCGGCTTTTCTGAACAGCTCGATGGTGGACGACTCGAGACTTCCCTTTGGCAGACCGAATGAGAGTTTCATCAGGGGGTGACCAATCTATGCAAATGTATCGTAGATACCGAAGAAAATATACGGCACTCCCTGAGAAGTGCCGAAATTAAAGGCCGGGGTGCTACCTTCCTGCCTTGAATGCCTGGATCAGCGCCGGAACGATCTCCAGTACGTCACCAACGATCCCGAGATTAGCAATTTGGAAAATATCCGCATCGGGATCTTTGTTGATTGCAATAATAAAATCGGCTGATTGCATCCCGGCCATATGTTGAACGGATCCGCTGATACCGCAGGCGATATACAGTTTCGGGCACACGGTTTTGCCGGTTTGTCCCACCTGGTGCGAATAGGGGATCCACCCCGCATCGACTGCCGCACGGCTTGCACCAACCGCACCGCCGAGTACTTCGGCCAGCTCGCGAAGCAATCCGAAATTCTCCGGTTTCATAAGCCCACGACCACCGGAAACGACGATATCCGCCTCGGTGATATTGACGGTTGATTCAACTTCTTTTACAATATCGATCAATTTGGTACGTTCAACAATACTTCCGGGTTCCACTTTGTGAACAATCACTTCACCGGTTCGGTGTTCATCGCGCACCGCCGGTTTCATCACTTTGTGCCTGACCGTGGCGATCTGCGGACGATGATGTGGACAGATGATCGTCGCCATCAGGTTCCCGCCGAATGCGGGACGTGTACCGAGAAGAAGGCGCCTTTCGGTATCGATCTCAAGCCTCGTGCAGTCAGCCGTCAGGCCGCCGTACACCCGGGCTGCAACTTTGGGAATAAACGAACGTCCGATCGCCGTTGCTCCGGCAAGGACAATCGACGGTTTTTCCCGCTCAATGAAATGCGCGACGATACCTGCATAAGTGTCATCCTGGAAATTGGTACACTCCTCACTGTCAAAATAGAATACTTTATCTGCCCCGAATTTCACCAGTTCCTCAGCCTGCTTCTGCATCTCGTAGCCGGGCAACACCGCCAGCAGCTGCTCGCCGAGACGATCAGCCAGTTTCCGTCCCTCACCGAGCATTTCATAAGAAACCCCCGCGACCACTCCGTCACGCTGTTCAATGAAAACGGCGATATTTTTATA
Organism: Chitinispirillaceae bacterium; assembly: GCA_016930275.1. Taxonomy (GTDB): domain Bacteria; phylum Fibrobacterota; class Chitinivibrionia; order Chitinivibrionales; family Chitinispirillaceae; genus JAFGNB01. Next base: position 12,333 of record JAFGHA010000026.1, on the reverse strand, counting down.
CTCGTTTATGTCAATAGCTGCACCGGATTGTTCCCTGGTGATCGCGATCGCATTATATTTTTTGCAGGCTTCGACGCAGGCGGCACACAGCGTACACTTCGCTTCATCGATTACCGCTTTTTTATCGATAATTTTAATTGCATCGACTGCGCACGCGCGCACGCAGAGTGAACAACCGATACATTTTTCAAGATCCACTTTAATACCCATGTGCAATGTGCTCCTACTTGATTACTTCAAGATCTAAAATGGTTGATTTGATTTTTGCAACAAGTTCCGGTACTTCACCGGTTATTTTTTCTCCACCCGATTTTTTTCCCGGGACAAAAGAACGAAGTACCTGGGTAGGGCTTCCGTTAAGGCCGAGACGTTCGGTTTCCACCACGAGACTGGAAACGTCAAGGGTGGTAATCTGTGCCTTTTTGGCATTCATTTTTCCCTTCAGAGAGGCCATACGCGGGGTATTTATCTCTTTTACGACAGTAATCAGGCCGGGAAGCGGTATTTCGACGATATCATAGCCATCCTCCATCATACGTTCCACTTTGATGGAATCCTCCGAAACCGCTTCGACTTTTCTCACCCAGGCCACAAAAGGCATTCCGAGCATCTCAGCCACACCGGGACCTACCTGTGCAGTGTCGCCGTCAATAGCCTGTTTTCCACAGATAATGAGATGGGTATCTTCGATCGTTTTGATTGCACAGGAAAGGGTATAAGAAGTTGCCCACGTATCGGAACCGGCAAACTGGCGGTCGGTAACCAGAATTCCCTCATCTGCACCCATGGCAATTGCACTGCGAAGTGCCGTATCGGCCTGAGGCGGTCCCATGGTAATGACTTTTACCCTGCCGCCTACCTTTTCCCTGATACGCAGAGCTTCTTCGATTGCATATTCGTCAAAGGGATTTACAACAGCTTCCACACCGTCACGAATAAGTGTTCCGGTCTCGGGGTTTATCCGGACCTGAGTGGTTCCAGGTACCTGCTTAATGCAGACAACTATATTCAATAGATCCTCCTTGGTGGTTTTCGGATTGTATGACTTAAAATTAAAGTGGTTAAAAATACTTATCCCGCGACCTGTTTTTCAACTGATGGAACTGAAGGCGCTGCGGGAATTTAAAGAGGGCTGCTTTGAGACATCGTTTCCGTCTGGAATGAGCACAGGTTTCAATGTGAGAACGAAAATCTGCCGGGGCGGGTTGAAACCCACCCGTAATAACCTGCCTGGGTCGTATTTAAAAAATTGCCGTATCCTGAGGTTTGCTCTGCCGCTGTACTATTTCCACTTTCACTTTGACAATTCGTTGATTGTCCATCTCCAGGATAATGAAACGGAGACCATTATACTCCAGTGTGGTGTTTTTCTGAGGAACGTTTCCATATTCATGGTAAATAAGACCGCTCAGAGTATTGTACTCAACCTCATCATGTGAAATATTGATACCGAGTTCGTCGTTGAGATCTTCGAGATCAATATGCGGATCGACCAGATAGGAGTTCTCTGAAAGTTTTACCACTTCCTTTTCCTCTTCATCGTATTCATCCTGAATATCTCCGACAATCTCTTCGAGAATGTCTTCCATCGTGACCAGTCCTGCGGTGCCACCATATTCATCAACGACTACCGCGATATGCATGTGTGTTTTTTTAAAATCCCGCATAAGGTCATTAACTTTTTTTCCAACAGGAACATAGAGCGGTTTTTTCATGATTTTCTCGATATCCCAGCGGTCCTGTCCATGCTCTGAAACCCAGTTGAGAATATCTTTCACGTATAATACGCCGACAATCGTATCCACTGTCTCTTTGAATACAGGGAGACGGGAGTGTCCCTCTTCACGGACAATTTTCAAAACCTGTTCCACCGATGTCGTTATATCAAAGCCTTGAATATCGATTCGCGGTACCATTATCTCGTCGATTGTGGTTTCACTTAAATCGAATATGCCCCGTATCATCTCTTTTTCTTCCTCATCAAGCCGTTCACCGTTATGTTTTTCGGAAATCCGTGCCTTGTCATCGTCGGAAAGGAATGCGAAACGCTCATCGTAACCGGTAATTTTCAACAGTTTATTGTGTACCCAAATCAAAAACGAGAGCAACGGAAGGAAAATCCACCCGATGAATTTGTAGGCATTATAGCAAAATGCTACAAAATTCCGGTAGTATCGCTTCGCCAGAGCCTGCTGTATGGAGCCGGCAAAGAATGCCAGAATTAAGATTGATGCGGAGCTCGCCGCGATAATCCGCTGATAAACGGGAAGTTGAGGGTACAGATGCGCACAGACCAGATAGGTGAAAAGTGACAGTCCGGTGTAGGAAAGGATACGTCCGAAGGCTACAGTCTGTTCGAAAAGCGGCTCGTTTTTAAGCACATGCTCAATTTTGGAACCGTAATAGCGAAGGTATTCATCATCCGCCGGAAGGGAAGTGGTTTCAAAGGAGAGAAAGACGATTTTTACGACAGAGAAAATAACAGAGAGAAAAAAAGTCAGCAGTAAAAGTGAAACTGAAATAACAATTGAAGGGTCACCCTCCAAAAGGAGCCTCCTTAATGATAAATGAAACGAATGCGGAACATACTATGCATGTGATAATGCGGATAGCGGCCGGCAGGGAAGGGAATTGCGATTCATATCTATAAGTATATGATAAATACATACTGATTTCCGTAAAAAGATACATTTTCCGCAAATTCAGTACAGATTTTTTTGAAGGTAGCGATTTTCTTTCCGGTTCATTTCATTCTGATCACTCAGAATGTGGTGATCGTATCCGGCAAGATGAAGCATTCCATGGACAAAAAGCCTCAGAAATTCATCGTTGAAAGAATAGCCGAATCTGCGGGACTGCACTTCGGTCCGGCGAATTGATATATATATTTCTCCTAAAAAATCGGGGTCGTCGAAAGGAAACGAAAGAACATCGGTTGCTTTATCGATATTACGATATTCGCGATTGAGGCGTCTGATAATAAAATCACTGCAGCAAACAAGACTGATTCGTCGCTGTATCGGAATTCCTTCGCCTGCATAAATCCGCAAAGCGATTTCACGAATCTTTCCGGACGGTAACCGGATTGTACCGTTACCGGTATGGGTAGTTACCGGGTTGTTGCCTGCCATATCCGTTCTGAAATTTAATTGACCCTTTACGCCACAGGTGGTACAATGTATTGATCTTTTTTACCATCTCAGAAAATACATCTGATCGGATGTGTTATCAAATTGTTACCCGTTTCCCGCCTGGAGGGAATTATGCTGTTTATGAAGGTCCACCATATCGGTGGTTTGCTAATGGTGGCAGGTGTTTTTACCGCAGCGTTCACGGGGACGACAACAAGAAAATGTTCAATCAGGCAGTTAGTTGGAACTGTCAAGGTACGACGCGGCACTTCGGTAAAATGGATCGATGCCCGCCCAAAAATGCCCCTTAAAGAAACCGATGCGATACGTACCTTCGTCGAATCCGAGGTGGAACTTGAGACCAGCGAAGGTTCAACTGTAAAAATCGGTGAGAACACCACTATAGAGTTGAAAACGCTCAAAGGTAACGCTTCGGACCAACAGACTTCCGTTAAAATAATGAACGGCGCAATTATCGCCAATGTCAAAAAACTGGTTTCCACGGGATCTTCATTTGAATTTGAGACGCCTACCGCGACCGCCGCAATCCGTGGAACCGTTGTCGGACTGGAAGTAAACAGGGAACAGACACGGGTCAAGGTATACGAAGGCCGGGTTCTGGTAACTCCACAGGGAAGCAAGAATAGTGTTGAATTGCAGCAGAATCAGATGGGAATCGTTAAAAAGGGGGGGGAGAAAGTAGCGGTCGAAAAATTTGACGATAAATCTCCGGTACCCCTTTCGGCTGCATCTCTTGACTCCTCATCTTCATCAAACGATTCTTTGAAGAGTCAATCCGATTCAAGTGCCGTTGCCGATTCAACTGTCGTAGATACATCGGACCACTCGAGTACCGGTTCCGAATCAGGATCCGTTACACTCTCTCTTTCCTCACCTGCCGAGGGCCTTCAGGTGGCACCGCAGGCACAGATTTCTGTTAACGGTTCAGTAAAACCTGCAGGAGCGACTGTTGCCGTTAACGGAAAATCAGTAGCAGTATCCACAGACGGCACATTTAAAACAACGTTGAACGCACCGACTCAACCAGGTGACTTCGAAGTGCAGATTACCGGTGAAAATAACGGTGCATTAAAGAGCATCAGCAGAAAAATAGCGGTGAAAGCTTCCGCATTACAGTTTACCGTTACAACTCCCCGTGAGGGACAGGAGCTGGTAAAACCGGTTATTCCGGTAAGCGGAACGGCCACGCCCGGGGCTGAAGTAACGGTTCTTTCGATGACCTTGCCGGTTACCAGTGCCGGAAGCTTCAACGGGCAGGTACCTATTGCCAACGAGGCGGGAGAATATGAACTGGATTTCGAAGCTACTCTGGAAGGAATGACACAGAAAATTTCCCGACGGGTGGTGTACCGACCTGAGTACCGGTTCATTCTTTCATCACCACCCGACCGACAGACCGTTTCAACTACCAATATCGTGATAAAAGGCGAGGTGCTTCCCGCCGGTTCCGAAGTAGTCGTCAACGGTCAGAAAATGTCGGTGACATCAGCAGGTCAGTTTTCCGGCTATATTTCCATTCCAGCAGAGGAAGGAGAGGTCCTTCTTGATTTTGAAATAAACGGAAGCGGAATCAGCAGAACTGAAACGAGAAAGATATTCTATAAAAAACCCCCCGACACCTATCGCCCGCAACTCAGCGCCTCGGTGGCGAAGTCCTGCTGGAACGTCACCATATTCGATCGTACCGAAGATGAGGAAATCACCCTCTGGTATGAAATCGACGGAAGCAAGGAGTTCACGACATTGCGCCCTAATGAGACAAGCTGTGTTCCCCTTGAAAACGGTATCCATACCTATCGTGTCTACGCTGAGGATCGGGAAAAGAATGTTTCGAATACCGAATTGCTCACGAATTATGCCTATCTGTCAACTACGACCTGGCTGATAAAAATGAGACGGCCAGCCGGAAGCGTTTCGTTCGATCTGCCTCCCGCCTCTCCCGGGGGAGAGCCGGTATACTACACCATAGAATTCACTATCGAAAATCTCCCTCAGGATGACATGCGCCTTATCCGGGAAGTGGCGATCACCAATAAAACCACCGGCAGACGGACTGCACTGCGGACGTTTACCGATAACTATATCGACACCGAAATAGAGTTGGCCCGCCGGAAATCAAACCTGATACAGATTGATGTAAACGACATTAACAATGTTACCAAAAGCCATACATTTCAAATTACGGTGAGGTAGGTACCGTAAAAAGGCAGCTATATGACTATCGCACCATTCCTGAACCGAAAACTGAACATTATCAGTATTACGGCTGTACTTGTTTCCATTTATTCAGTTGCGTTCTCCTCAGACTCCCTGCAGTCAAAGGAGACGACAGCGAGGAACGATACCGCCAACAGTAGCGGAAACGTAAAAACTGAAAAAACGAACAGACGTTCGGTGAAAACCGTTCTGCCTTCCGGTGTTCTTTTCGGGACGTTTACCAAAGAAGACGGACCGTATCTTATCGACGGCAACGTTATCGTTCCTGCCGGACAGATTCTTGAGTTCGGGGCGGCGTGTACCGTCTATGTCGGGGGAGACTATACCACCATTACCGTCTTCGGCCAGATGTTTGCCCGGGGAACAGAGGAAGCTCCGGTTGTTTTTATGTCGGCGAAAACGGTTCCCCAGCCGTGGGATTGGGACCGGATATATTGCCGCAGCAGAAACCGTTCGTTATTCGAACACTGTATCATTCGTCACTCGAATTTCGGTATTTATGTTGAGAACGGTTCTGCTGGAATCAATAACTGCCGATTTGAACGGAACTCGCTGCACGGACTTGTGGTTAAAAATGCGGAGGTTTCCATTTTCGCATCGGTTTTAACCGGCGGGCATGTCTGTGCGATTAATCTGCTTCCGGGGGCGCAACTTACCGCCGACAGCCTTATGGTGCAAAGAAACAATACCGCTGTTTCCTGTGCTCCTCAATCGATGCTCAAACTCAACGGTGGCTATCTTTCATTCAATTCGAACGGTTTGATCGCGGCGAAAGGCTCATCGGTTGAAATTGTCGGCACCGAGGTGTCAAGAAACAAGATCGGCGTGATATTCACCCGCGAAATTCCGAGAAAAATACGGGAAATGGTGTATGCCAATAAACTGGATGTTAAAGTAGTACCTCAGGATGAAATGAAGAAGCTGTTGAAAGAGCCGCAACCGGTCGCATCAATTGTGGTGCCGCGATCATCAGACACCGTTGAAGTGGCGAGCGGTTTCTCACCCGGTTTTTCCGCGATGAGCGTTCCACAGGAAGCATCCACCAGTTTTATCGGAAATGTGACTACCGGATTTACTTTCTTCAGACCGCGTTCGGAATTTCATCCGTATGACCGAGATACCACAGAAACGTACAGTACCGGTGAAGGAGGAACAGAAGATACCCTACGGACAATAGAAAGCGTTCTACGGCCTCAGAACAGATATCCGGGCGAACAAAGTGACGACTGGTACAGTGGTATTCAACCGGAACTGCAGTTTTTCGCTAACGGAAGAAGAGGAAACGCCGACATCAATCTGCTGATGGATCTTTACAGTAACCAGTGGCTCTCAACGACCAATTACATTGGTAAAAACATGTTCAATCTCTCCATGAACTATGCACAACAGTCGGTAGTCATCGGAGATTTTTTCGAGAGCGGTTCCGAAACGTCGATTCCCGGAAGGCAAATGACCGGCATCAAATACTCGGGTAAATATCTGGAAATGGGAAGAGGTGAAAAACGACTTGAATTCAAGCTGGCAGCAGGAGAGACGGAAATCGCAAAGGATTCGGGAGACCATGAGATATTCGTTTACAACCAGTCGGTTGATACCGGTATGTCGCAACGTCAGCAGATTACCTACCTTGCGGAGGCCACCTTCAAACCGACACGACAGTCATCGATAGCCGCCCGGGGAATCATCGCTCACGACCAGACCGGTAAACCCCTGTTCAGAAAAGCTCTGAGTGATCCTGCGGCACTCGATCCGGTAGTGGCCCAAACAGGTTGTATTACCGGTTCTCTGTTCCTGTTTGAGCGGAAGTTGGAACTGTTTGGAGAGATCGACCTCGGGTCGGCAGATACCCTTGATGATTCAACCGGCGATGAGATTGTATGGTACAATCCGAATGTCGAGAAAGCGATCCCGGAGGTATTCTCTCTGTTCAAACCGGATGATTTCCAGGAACATGCCGCTGGTATCGCAGGTGCACGTGGTGATGCAGGGGGATATACCGGTGAGGTAAAGTACATGCAGATAGCGCCGTCGTATTACTCCGCCGGTGATCCTTATCTTATCAACTGGCGTAAAAATCTCAATGCATCGGTTGGAAAAATAGTCAACGATAAATGGGGCATCAACGGTTCGTATGAATTTGACCGATCCATTCTCAAAGGGTTCAGTGAAGATGATGATCCGTCCATTACAGATTTGAATATCGTTTCACTGAACACGACCTATGAGATGGGGGAGAACAAACCATCCTTTTCTGTTGACTACACGCTTCAGCATCAGCGCAACGATGCCCGTGAATCGGTCGTTCGTGAAGATACCAGTTATTCGGAAGATTTCAAGGAGAAGGAATTCAGCAGCAGAGTTTCAGTCGAGGGAAAACAGAAGCTAAAAAACGACCTATCGTACAGCCTGCGATACCAGATGCTTTTTGACAACGACTACAGTGTACATCCTGATGAACTTCTAAATAATGAAGGTGATCGGATGCATAACGCGGTAAGCGGCTGGCTTTCATTTAAAATAAAGAGAATCGTGCGCAACAAAACCAGCTTCCGTCTGGGATTCAAACATGAGAACCGGGATTCATTACGTGCCTGGCAGTATAAACTTTCGGATCAGTTGACCGTACACATCATTCCCCGGAAACTCAGTTGTTCAATAGCGGGAATATATCTTTCGAAAAGTGAAAAAGAGTATGCGACCGGCGAATGGGGCCCCGAACTGTTTACCAGGTTCTACAGCGGTGAACTGGAAGTGAAATATTCCCTTACGTCACGTCTCACCTGTTCAGCCATGGGAAAATACGAGAAATCCTACGATGAAATTACCGGTTCAAGTGACAATTATTCTGTCATTGTCGGCGGATTTCATCTCACCTACCTCTTTTAATGCGAGTAAACAGACTTCGCCGGGCGACGAGGTCTGTTTATAATCATTATTTCTGGATTCCGGCGAGTTTAACGTGCTTGACGTCGTTGTAACCGGGACTCTTGTAGTCGATGTAGTAGACTATCCGGTAGAGTCCGGGAGCGACCTTCATTTTCTCGCGGTTCGACCCGTTCCAGTAATGGTTCAGAATAACCACCGATGCGGTATTGATCAGGTTGCAGGTGGTCGAATCGACGTTGAGAACGCAGCTGTTCACCTTGAGGTATGACATGATATCGTCGGTATATACCCAGTTTACGAGATTCCCTACCATATCATAAATTTTAATGGTGACGGCAACCGGTAGGGAATCGGCGGGGGGAGTGAAAGAAACCCGTATCAGTACGCCCTTCATTTCCCGTGCCCAGGCAACATGTTCCTGGCTGCTTGTAAGATTCAGGACACCGGCGCCTACATGTGAGAAATCAGCCCGGGTGGGATTGGGGGCGATTTGAAGATCATCTTTCTGGTTGTATAATTCCACTTTACGTTTGACATTATCGGCATGCGGTGTATTGATCACCAGATCACGAACCGCGGCAGGAGCTGCGTCAAGGTTCATCCAGTGGATCTGTGAAAGATCTTCACCGTTTGACATTTTGAAAGTAAAAACACTGTCATACAGTACCGTTTTAAAACCTGTGATACTGTCGAGCATTGTCGGAATAAGCGTGAAGGTATTATCACTGTTTTTAATATATACATTGAAAACCAGTTCCGGTTCCAGATTCAACGGTACGGTTGCACCGTTGAGGTCTTTTACCTTCTCACTGAGCGTGACGGTAACCTCATTATTGGCGACATCCTTTCTGACGGTCCATATTACCGGTCCTGCACCGTCAGTCGTCACGACTGTTTCATCTTCCGCCAGTGTTGACGTACCGGTGATATTAAAACCGGGACGCCAGTAGGTTTGAGAGACATTTTTTGTGGAATCTTCGCCGAATGTCAATCGGTAGGTCGCGGTGTCCAGAGAATCGATACTTATGAGTCGATTGTCCCAGCAGGTGGTGACATAACAGATATTCGAAAAATTACTGATGGAAACCTCGTTCCGATCGACTTTGCGTTCAAAGGTGATATCAATCGCATCAAGGAAGCCGTTTCCGTTCAGATCGCGGGTATAGGCGACCGTAACTTTTTTTCGCGGGCCTATAATGGTAACCGAAAGACACGCTGTAATAATGCTGCTGTCACTCACTCTGACCGCATCCGCGGTAGCGCAGACGTCTCCCTGCTGGTTGGTGGTTACTCCTGTGGCACTGACGTAGGTATTGGTACCCCGGTCGGTGATCGGGTCGAGAGTTGGAGTGGAGGTCCAATTGGTCACGATTCTGCCGATGCGGTTACCATAGGGATCGTATCCGACGGAGTAAGGCTGAACTGATTGGTCTCCGGTAAGAGTCTGCGGTGGAAGTGTCGTGTAGTTAGCATCTTCAATATTAAGAGAGTCCAGATATGACGGTTGCAGTCGAAAACGTTCCGAATGGGCGTTCAGTGCTCCCAATGAGACGGAAATCTGATGCAGACTGTCCTCATCGGTCGAGAACGGTGCGTAATAGAGAATGACTTTGATGGTATCGATTCCGTTCAGAAAACACTGATCGGTTGAATATGTTGAAAGTCCCAGCACGTTGAGCAGGGTATCGACCCCGTCAACGAACAGTTCCGGCCAGGGATGTTTTCCTCCTCCGAGGCCGAGTGTATCACGATAAATTGCCTGGTGAGGATCGTCTCCTCCGGAAGTTTGAAAGCAGTAGCTTCCGGGAACATGTCCATCCGAGTTGAAAATTTCGACCAGAAATTCCAATGTATCGCCGGCATGCCGGGGTTGGGGAGTGATCAGTTTTATTGACAATGAATCTGCCGCTTCTCTCGTGATGAATACGGGTACGTTAAGTACCTCGGTAGTCGGATCGTCCTTATAAGTAAGGGTGAGGACTCCGGTTCCGGGGCCGGCCGGATCGAACAGATAATTATTGGCACGTTCCGGGAGCGGGTTACGGAGTATAATCTCTTCCGTCACTGTCCAGGATGTATTGACCAGAACCCAAGCACTGTCCAGGTTGGTAGAATCATTGACATGGGTTGATTTCAGCCCCCAGACAGTATAGTGCATGTAATCGGCCTGTGACATACTGATAGTATCAACAACATGATTCAACGAGTCTCTGAGCTGTAATCTTATGATTGTATAAGGAACGATACTGACTGCCGACGTATCGGGCTTGAGGCCGGGCTCTTCTGCAACAACGAAGGTATTTCCCTCGCTGAGTCGTGAGATTATCCCGTGATACGCCTTGCCGGGATCACCAGTCGCCTGAGCAATGGCAATGCCGTCGGGTGTTATGGTCCAGGTGGTAGTAATGGAATCGGCGAGACGTACAAACGCTCCGGAAGTATCCCGGGCTATCGCGTAAGCGTATGCGGTCGACTGGTTCTGAGGAATTATAATCGGATCGTATTCTTGCGGGTACCGCAGTGCCATGGTATCGTTGGTATCGACAGGGGTGGCCTCAATGGAAATGAACTTGGCTTCGCAGGGATCGACCTGGATTTCGATCGTATCGCGGAGCGTCAGATTACCTATGGTGACACTACCTTCGATAACGACATGGGAATACGCAACCGTCGGGAAAAATATTACCGTCGCTCCGCTTGTCGGCTGCAGACAGTCAGGATTCTGTCCGTTCAGATCGATTACTCTCCACTGTGTCAGATCTGCAATTTCAGGCCGATCGCCGGTAATGCTGTCGTCAACGGATGCGGTGAGTGAAACTTCGGTGAATGGACAGACGGTATCATTCGGAAATACATCAAGTTCAAATACGGGGACCGGTCGTACAAGATTGGTGGTAATTTTGATACTGGAACCGGTGACGTGGCGCTCGACATAAAAGAAATCGAAAGAATAGGTTGAATCATCCGAAAGCGCCGGAATCCTGTCGAGTTCTATTGCATCCGTTTGGGGACCATGAATTCCACCGATATCCATCACCAGAGTACTGTCAATAAACGTCCAGACATCATCATCTCCGGTAAACGAGAAAGTCAGGCCCGGTACCTTGGTGAATTCCCAATGCAGTGCCATCGAAAATGAATAATTATGCAGGTTGCCGGAAGCGTCGGTTTTGCCTTCGTGGCCAAATCCTTTTCCGTCCAGAGGGAAAAATGCGGTATCAAGAAACTGGTAGGTTCCCGTTGCATTGTTAATCAAAGTAAAGGTGAGAACCGTATCGAAATCAATGTTTTTAAATGAGGTGTCATAGGGGAGTTGTATCATACCCGCAGGATATGTGGAGTAACGGGCATATCTTGCAGGATACTCGTCTATATAGTTGTAAATGGTATCATCACCGGCCACCCACTTTCTGAACCAGCGATCGATCCGCCTGTTGAAATAGGGTACTGGACCGACTACCGGTTTCCCTTCATTATCGAGACGCTGACCTACCATATCGTATCGTCTCTGTGCAGGGTTGGGCGTTATCTCAAACTCCGGGTTACTCGTATCGGAATGAAAGTCAAAGAACCTTACCGGAACTTCTTTTGTAAGCGGATAGTCAATGTCGATCTGCGAAAAAGCATCCATCGGAAAAAAAAGAAAAGATACGGTAACAGTAAGAAGAATTTTAGCACTTTTCAGAAAATGTAGATTCATGAAACGATCCCTCAAAGATGCAAACGGAAGATAAATTTTTTATAAAAACAAGCAATTCGCGATTTTGAATAAAAAATGAACCGAAATAAAAAAAATAAACAACTACTAATATAATAATATTCAGCATAAAAAAAACGATTAAACACAAAATAAGCCTGAATTATTATATAAATAATGTCGCATAATATATATTATGTAAACTTTTATAATTCTACTCCTAAGCCTCTCCTTTGACCGTTACTTTTTTTCTTTTAACACCCCGTTGTTTTTTTGAAGCATCGTTGCCGCTTAAGATTTAATTGGCGTTTTTGGTAGTATGTCTTTAGCTTCCCCACTGCGTGTGCGAGTAAATTCCTTTTTAATAACACGAATATCAAT
>JAFGHA010000249.1 GCA_016930275.1 Chitinispirillaceae bacterium | reverse complement strand
TGTTGGCGGCAGTTCACTCCGGGCAGTGATAAACCGGTGCACAGTATCTGCCTGTCTGACGCCGTGACGGGCAGTGGGATGGACTGGGCTCACGGCAACTCGATTACGGTAGATCTGGACAAGGACGTGGCCTATATGAGTTCGCGCTGGGTGGGTCTCATCAAGATGAAGTACAGTACCAAAACGCGGATATGGCATCTGCCGGCGTCGTACAACACCAGATACACCCCGGCCGCGAACATGACCTTCGTTCCGCGCGGGTCTCAATTCTCCGACATCCATGACCCGGAGATTCATGACGACGGCACCATACTGTTCTTCGACAACGGCGGGTACACCGGGCGAATAGAGGACGGTAACCCGGGAAACTACCACTCGCGCGCCGTCGAGTATGCCATCGATGAGAAGGCGCTGACGGCAACGCTGGTGTGGGAGTGGCCCGGCAGCTTCAACGTGGATGAATTTTACCGCACGGACTACTACGTTCCTTTCTGGGGAGACGCGGATCGTCTGCAGAACGGCAACATGTTGATGGCCGCCGGCCGCACCAGCAGCGCAACAGTAACACCGGTGAGTCGTGTGACGGAGATCGCGAAAGACGACGGCAAGGTGGTATGGGAGCTGCGCATGCCCAGAGAGCAGGGGGCTGACTACGGCATCTACCGCGCAGAGCGCGTGTATCCGCTGCCGCTGGTGCGATCTATCGGGAAGTGAGGCCGGTGGTTCGCGCGGAGCCCGTGGATGCGATTGGGCTGGACCCGGCCGGGGGCGGTGAAATACCTGTCAGTGACCAATTCATGCATGGAGAGAAAGGAGACTGTTGTGCGGACTTCCTTCCTATTATGTCTGATGAGTATGTGGATCGGCCTTGCCTGCCGGCCGGGCATGGCCCAGGTGGATCCCGACATCGATGCGCGGCTGGAACGGCGGCGGCATCTCTTTCAGGATGCGGACTTGCCCTACCGGCTGTTCATCCCGGATGATTATTCATCCGCACAGGAATATCCGCTCATTCTTTTCCTGCACGGTGCCGTGTGGCGGGGAAACGACAATGTCACGCATCTGGACAATGAGTTTGCCGTCTTCTGGGTGCAGGACGAGGTGCAGTCTGTCCAACCCTGTTTCGTGCTGCTTCCCCAATGTCCGGCCAACCAGACCTGGGAGGTTGTTTCGGGTCAGGTTCAAGATTTTTCTCCAGCCCCAATGCTCGAAATGGTCATGGATCTTCTGGATTCGCTGTTGCGGGAATTCTCCATCGATACAGACAGGATCAACTGTGCGGGGAAATCCATGGGCGGACAGGGTGTGTATGGATTGATCTCCCGCTATCCGGATCGGTTCGCTGCATGCATACCTGTTGCCGGGCCGCCTGTTTACCGGGATGCAGCGGAAATAGGCTCTATACCGCTCTGGATCTTGCATGCCAAGGATGATCCGACCGTGCCGATCTCTGCTTCGCAGGAAATGGTCCGGTTGCTCGAACAGGAGGGATCGCCTTTCATTTACACCCATTGCAATGCGGCACTGGCGGACTGTGAACCGATTCCGCCCGATTCCATGAATCAGATCATTGCTGCGGGGGCGGCCCACATCATTTCCATCTTTGATACGGCCACCCATCAGATCGAACCCAAGGTTGTCCGCACCTACGGCCTGGCCAAGTGGCTCTTGTCCCAGAATAAAGCGCAGTCTGATGTGACATCCGCAACCTCCATTCCAAAGGGCGTCATTGGCGCAAGCTATCCCAATCCCTTCAATTCTTCAACGGTTCTGCACTACAGCCTCACACAATCCGTTCGAGTGGAGGCGGATATTTATAATGTGACGGGTGAGTGCATCGGTGAATTGCTGTCCGAAAAGCAGGATGCCGGTGTCCATTCACTTCAATGGGGTGGCAGGGATCGTGCTGGAAATTCGCTGCCCACGGGAATGTATTTTTGCCTGATCCAGGCGAATCAATCCTTCAGTGTCTACAAACTCTTTTTGATTCGTTAGATAAAAATCCTGATATCACACCTTGTCAATCGATCACAATCCGGAGCAACCATGCGTTCCAATGTAAAAAAACAGGCATTTCTCACACTGTTTTTAATCGTTCCGCTGCTTCAAATCGGATGTGCGAAACGGGCAGTTCCGCAACCGGTCTCTCCATCCACGACGAGTCTAAGGCGCGACTCGAACGGAAGCCGGTCTCAGGACTGGAATCATGCGATCCCGCCCGGCGGGATGCCTCGATCTTGCTTTTTCCGGTATGAAATACTTATTTTGCTCATTTAATAAATTTTCTGATGGACCGAATCGGGCGATGTTCATGTGGCAGGGTAGGCCCGGGAAAATGGAATGCTGTGACGGAAGCCTGCCCCCACTGTACGGGCAGAAGTGCGCGTTCTGTGACGCATAAGAAAAAAGAAGGAAGTTCATATGTTAAAAAGGATGTTCATTGTTCACAAGGCCCTTGCGGAGGCGTTTGGTCTTTACATTCGTCCCTTGTTTATTTTCACCGTTATCTTGATCCTGCATTTTGTAGTATCGATTTGCATGGTATTGGACCATCTGTTTTTTCCGTCTCTGCGGAAAAAACATATCAAGAGACCGATTATTATCGTTGGAAATCCAAGAAGCGGAACCACTTTTTTACAGCGGTTTCTGATTGATAATGGTTTTGGTACCGGATCCAGATTGTGGAAAACGCTTTATCCCTCACTCACGATGCAGTTTTTTATGAAACCGTTTCTTCCATTGCTCGAAAAAGTCAGCCCCGCCAAGTTTCATGCGACAGCCACGCACAAAACCAGTCTGACAGGATTCGAAACTGACGACCCGGGTATCCTTTTCCGCTATTTCGATGGTTTTTTCCTGGTAGGCTTTCTGCTCTCCTGGTCCAAAACTGATTATACCGATATGTTTGATCCGGATATCCGTGACACTGCGAAACGGGATTTCGACTGGTGGACAAAAATCTGGCGGCGTATTCTGGTGAGTGAAAAACAGGATAGAATTGTTGCCAAACTCTTTTCTCTCGGCCTTCGAATACCTCGATTCCTTGAGCAGTTTCCGGATGCGAAAGTGCTCTATACTGCGAGAGATCCCCTTTCCACGGTACCTTCCGGACTGAGCCTGGTAACCGGCGTTCTTGATGGCGCTATTGGGTTCTGGAAGCTTCCGGAAGAAAAACGGACTCATTTTATTGGTCGACTTTATAAAGCGCTGCACACCCTCACCATGCGATTTGTACAAATTTACAATGAAAATCCGGAAATGCAGAAGAAGGTTAAAATCGTCACCTATGATCGGATGATGACCGACTTCGACACATTGATGCCGGAAATCGTCGAATTCGTGGGCGAAGATTTGACCCCCGAGCTCTCCGAGACCATAAAAACAACGGCGGAAAAACAGCGCGCATACAAAAGCGGTCACAAATACGATTTGGAGAAGTACGGCCTAACCGAAGAGCAGGTTCGCAGAGACTACGCGCCTTTTTACGATTTGATTCTGAACAGATATTCCAGACCAATACAGTAAAAAAACGGTTACATTTTGGTAGCCCCCAAAAAATAACCATCAACTCTATGTTCTCAAAATTCGTTCTCTACAGAGAATAAAATGAATGCAAGTCTGATAATAGACATCAGCATTTAAGTGGTTAAATTGTAATATTAAATTTTTTTGATTGACCGAATCGGGCGACATTCACGTGATAACTGGGCTGAGTGTTAGAAGAAGTTCAGGGGTTCTATGCAGGAATCGGAAACATCTCAGATGTGGATTACAGCCAATTTGCGAACTGATCAGAGGTGCTGAGCGAATCCGGAGGGTTGATATTCCACCCTATTCTCCGCCAACAGCCACACTTAGGAAAACGGCACAGGCAATCCGTTCACGCGCTCAGGTTTTCCACTTCCCGTCGATATATATTTATACAGGGGCCAATCGTCATGAGTCGAAAATTTAAAATACTGACCGAAATTGTTCAGTTCTTCCCAATTATTACTCTCGCTATCACGTTTATTGTGAAAGGAGATGTCGACCTCGAACAGGCGGCGATGCTTTTCGTTGTTTCAGGTATTATGGCTGTGGGGATTACCGTCTGGCTGGTGGCGGCAAAAGTAACACTGAATCCGATTCTTTTAGCCAGCAATATATGGCTGGCTATGGGGGCCATCGCCTTTGGCGTGCCTGTGCCGTTTCTGGCAACACTGCTTTCACAAACCAATGCCGCACTGCTGTTTGCCACAGTTCTGCTGGTGGGAACAGTTCAAATCGCCCTGAAAATTCCCACGGGGTTCATCGGCATGGAAAACGCCGATACGCGAACCGTCAGACGACGCTCTCTCATTTTGCTGGCGCTTTCCGCCGTGATTCTGATTTGGGCATTGATGTTTAAAAATAATATTCGGCTGGGCGGCGGGCTGCCATTCATTATTCTCAATGTTACACGAAGGTTGATGATAAAGCGGTCAACAGATAAGCAGCCGGTTTCTCAGCCTTAGGCACGCATTGGTTTAATTTGCTTAATAGAGAAGAAGTTCTCAAGAAACGCGTTTTCTGATTGGACGAATCGAGCGATGTTCAGGGGAAAACAGGGCCGAGTGTTTTAAGGGGACCTCTAAAAATTCATTTCCTATTGCGGCCGGCTACGAAATCCGCATACGTCGTTGCATTCGGCGGCCATATTTTCGATAATATGGCCTTCTCAGGCGCCTCGTCTGCGAATTTCTCGCTCGACCTCATTACAAAACTGAATATTTAGAGGTCCCCTTAAGAAATTCAGTGGTTCTATGCAGGAATTGGGGAAAAACACCTATCAATTTAAATATTAATACATTAGAAAATTGTTTTTTTAAGATCCATCATATATTGCAGGGGACTTTGCATTATATTTTGTAATGCATTTTTTTATTGTGATTCTGGAATCAAAATTCCTATCAGTTGTTCTCATGTGAGAACAGGTACTGAATTATTTAAAAGACAAAACATGGTTCTGGAAAATGGAGGTAATATATTGTTGTAGGTAGTATATTGTTGTTAACGGCCGCATGAGAGTTATCAGTTTTTTTTACAGGTTGTGTGAACATGTGGCTTAAAACAGGATTAAAATTCCGGATCAGTGCATAAAATTCCTAGTCACTTCAGTTTAAGGGCTTAAGGGGTGTATACAAAATGAAACATTCTCGAAAAGGTGTAAGAAACAGGGATTTTTCATCAATAGATTTTAAATACCGGAGATTTTGTTTTCCGCTTGTGGTTACTTTAATTATCCTCGCCCATCTATCTATCCTGGCGCAAACGCGCACGGTCGGTGTTATTTCCATGACCGCTGATACAACAGCCGGCTACACCTTATTTGCTCCATTGATGGGTACCGTCACCTATCTTGTTGATAATTTCGGGCGCGAGATAAACTCATGGAAAAGTGATAAAACGTCGGGGGCTTCCGATTATTTATTGGATGACGGCTCGTTACTCCGCTGTGAGTCGTTGCAGAATAGGTCATTTAACGCCGGCGGCTCCGGCGGGCGTGTAAAAAGGACCTCCTGGGATGGTGAAACAATGTGGACATACGACTATTCAAATTCTTCTCATTGCCAACAACATGATATCGAATATCTGCCGAAGACCGGCACTGTTTTGCTTCTCGCATGGGAAGTTAAAACTCAGTCGGAAGCCAGTGCCGTCGGACGAACCGCTACCGGCAACGTATGGATGGACCACATTGTTGAAGTCAAGCCTTCCGGCTCCAGTGGCGGAGAAATCGTTTGGGAATGGCACGTCTGGGACCACCTTATTCAGGACAAGGATGCAAGCAAGGGCAATTATGGCGTTGTCGCGGACCATCCGGAATTAGTTGACATCAACTATAAGAATCCTGACGCTGTCATGGGTGGAACATCAACTGACTGGCTGCATACCAATGCCGTATATTACAATGAGGAGTTGGACCAGATTATGATTAGTGTGCTCGATTTAGGCGAGGTCTGGATTATTGATCATCATACTACAACAGCGGAAGCGGCCTCACACTCCGGCGGAAAACATGGCAAGGGTGGAGACCTGCTTTACCGCTTCGGCAATCCGGCGGCTTATAAAAGCGGTTCAAACTCTGATCGCTTACTCCAACTCCAACATGACGCCCACTGGATTCCAAAGGGTCTTCCGGGCGCCGGCAATGTCCTCGTTTTCAATAATGGCACTTCTTCCCGCGGCTCTTCCGTGGACGAATTTAAACTGCCTGTAGATGCCGACGGAAAATATGATTTGAAAAAAGCGCCTGAAAAGGTCTGGTCCTACGCCCCTGCCGGTTTTTATGCAACCAATATGGGCAGCGGACAGCGGATGGCAAATGGCAGTACGCTTATTTGTCATGGGCCAAAAGGTACATTTTATGAGGTTGATACAGATAAGGATATTGTATGGGAATACATTAGTCCGGTGACGAGCTCGGGAATTACGCAACAAGGTAAAAGCCCGGGCGGAGGTATGGGTATGCAGCCGAATCAATGCTTTCGCGCGTACCGATATGCGCCTGATGATGCGGCGTTTGCGGGTAAGAACATAACGCCGCCCGCCGCCCCTGTTGAAGGCGGTGATCTTATCACCGTCAAACCCGGTAAAACCGTCATCGTTTCATCTTCTGGCGATGCACAGGTACCTGGAGCATTTTCCTTATCGAGTTATGTAAATTCGTCAAATCCAGCTTTAGCGACGGCGGTTACGGTTACTGTTCCACGGAATTCTGATGTAACCGTGAAAATTTACAACGCCGGCGGGCGGGAAATCGCGACGCTTGTTAACCACTATTTATCCGCCGGAAAGTATAGCTATACGTGGAGCGCCAATGGATGTGCCGGCGGTATTTACTTCGTTAGACTCGTTACGAAAAATTATGCTACGGCTCATAGATTGGTAGTGCTTCAATAATCGTTATCCCAAATTTACGGAGATTAAAAAATGAAAATGAGAAAGCTATCGTTGCCAGTGGTTTTTTTTATGGCAAATATCGCACTCGCCGCGAAACCCACCGCGATCCAGTATATTTCTCCGGTTCACAATTCAACGCTTAATTCACGAACTTCCGGGATTATTATTCGTCCGGGAGGTAAGCTGGATGAAGCGAGTATTGATTTTTCCGGACAAATTGTTGTGACGGGTACAACGAATAATCGTTACTCCGGAGATATTATTTTATCTTCCGATGGGAAGACACTCATTTTTAAGCCTACTACGCAATATAACGCCGGTGAAGATGTCCAAGTATCTTTTTTGTCCGGAGTAAAAGATCAAACGGGCAACAGCATTCCCTCTTTTGAATTTCAGTTTACGGTCACACCGTTGGAAACGCCGCTGGATCCGAAAGATTATTTATCCGAAACCAGTTCTGAAATAGCTAAATTACAGGATTCCATTGCCAAAAGCCTCTCGAAAACAACCGGTCTTGCGAAAACAGTCACCGGCGAATTACCCGGTAATTTTCCGAAATTTACGCTAACTCCGGGTACTGGTGCTCCTGCCGATGGATATATATTTCTTTCTCCTTCTCACTTTGTAGACAAAAAAGGCTTCAATTTGATACTGGATAATAGTGGTAACATCGTTTATTGGCAGGAAATTACCGATGGCACTCCCGTGTGTTTTCAGGTATTGCCGAACGGATATCTGGGTTACGGTTCGATGTACGAGTTCTATGATTTTACCGGTGGCGGTCCTACCAAATTCTACATGATGGACAGTTCGTACACTATAGTGGATGAATTTAAGATGGGCAACGGGTATGTCGCGGAATCTCACGAATTTCAGCTTTTACCCAATGGCCACGCGCTGATGCTGAGTTATGATCTGCAGTCGGTTGACATGAGTAAAATTGTTCCCGGCGGACATCCCGGAGCGACCGTTGTCGGTTCCATTATTCAGGAAGTGGATGGTGATAAAAACGTGGTTTTCCAATGGCGGAGTTGGGACTATTTGGATATAAAAGATTCATATAACGATCTTACATTGAAAGTTTTTGATCCCATTCATATCAATTCTCTTGATATGGATTCAGATAACCACCTTCTGGTATCCGTAATGGCACTGGCGGAAATTGTAAAAATCAATCGACAAACCGGTGCAATTTTGTGGATTATGGGTGGAAAAAACAATCAATTTACTTTTGTAAATGAGGAAGAAGTTAGTGCATATGCACCTGAGTATTTCATGTACCAGCATGATGTACGCAGGCTTGATAATGGTAATATTTTAATGATTGATGATGGACAGAAAGCAAGAAGAGACTGGTCGAGGGTGGTAGAGTATCAAATAGATGAAACCAACTTAACCGCGACTAAAGTATGGCAATACCGTCACGACCCGGATATTTCAGTTAGCACAATGGGCAGCGCCCAGCGGCTGCCTAACGGGAATACGCTCATTGGTTGGGGTATGGGGTCAGCGGTCAGCAAAACCGCTGTGACAGAGGTCGATCCATCCGGAAATGTCGTACTTGAATTAGCCTTTAATGCCAATTTATGGTCAAGTTACCGCGCACAAAAATACGATTGGCACGGTGGGACCCATTTCGCCCAGGTGCTTCGGTGGGAGCTTGCAGCCGATAATAGTTATACCTGGGATGGTGAGGATGGAGTAACCGGTATCACTATGGACATCAAATCATTTACCGGTTTTGGATATAATGAAATTCTTGCAACATGTTACCACTACGCTCCGATAAAGCCGACATTTTCAGGAAAAGCACCGTTAGTCCTTCCACATCGTATCGTCCTTCGCCCGTTTAATCTGGCTGCGTTAAAAGCGACGCTGAAATTTAACGCCGAATTATACGGTATTGACAAACCGGATTCGATTTTAATCTATTACCGACCATCAGTGGACAGCGGTGAATTTATTGTTTTGCCTACATCATATAATTCGGTTACAAAGCAATTAT
>JAFGHA010000248.1 GCA_016930275.1 Chitinispirillaceae bacterium | reverse complement strand
TTGGTAAACGTATTCACCCCGAAATGGATAAAAACCTGCGCCTCGCGGTGGTACCATTCGATCTGGCGCGCATTGGGGATTGCCCCGAACGGCGCCGGCGCCTGGGCCCGCGCAACCAGCGGCAGCAGTGTTGCCGCCGCAAGAGCAACTATGACGCAACGACCTGCGTTTTTTAGAAAAGATTTCATGCTACCCTCCTATGGCTAAAGAGTCAATTCTAAAATTACCACGCATGTTTATTTTCACGACTGATATGGTTGAGTGTGGCTGTCCTGCTTCATTATTTTCATAATTCCCTCCGGTCGGGTCCGGCCGTAATTCCCGGAAGAGAATCATCTTTTATAAACGGCAATATCGTCAATGTAATAGCCCGATGGCCCCTGCGCGCCGAGATTGTCCCTCATGACTACAAACGTCTGATCCCTCGGAGAGTATGACAGTTCCCGGCACGTTATCCGTGTGAGCTGTCGGCCCGCTGTTGTTATTACACTGCATGATGATCATCGTTCTTGATAATTGCCGAATGTTGATCACTTTTACATAATCCTTATCGTATATTTTAACAGAAAAGGGCGACCCACGGCCATTTCAAACAATAGCCCGGTTGGTCCTTTTAAGTCGGCTGTCGATTTGCTCCGGCCAAGGTTCAATCGACAGCCTTTTTTATTTATTATAGACGAGCGCACATCGCCCGTCTTTTACCATGTAACCAGCGCGTCCTGCTCCTTCTGGTTCATATAGCTGAGCTTGATCCAATCCGCGGAGAAACGGCCCCGTGCTATCCGGACCTCATCCACTTTCCCCTGGAACGGCAGATAATCGTTCGGCTTAAACGCCGCGCCGCAGCGACCGATGGAAAAGTTAGTGGTGTCTGCCGAATTATCCCCCCCATTGAGGAGCATCCCGATGCTGTCGACGCAGCGCCCGTCGATAAACAGGTACGATCCGGCGGTGTCCCGGACGCCGACCATATATTTCCATTGTTGTTTGACCACCGGCGCGTACCGCATGTCCGTTCCGTAAACTGGTGCGTTAACGAATTCGTGGAGGGCGAACATGCTTGCAGGAATGCTTTGACTCCCCTTGATACGCAGCGCGTATTGGTCAAAACCCTTTCCCGCGATGAATGCATCTTCGTCAAACACCGAGTCTACCCACACCCAGGCGGAGAAGGTGTAGGTCCCCGGCCGGGGGAAATTGAGCGGGCCGTTTGCGGTATTTTTCATGAGAAGGCCGTTTGATTTTCCGTCGAATTGCAGGGCGGTGCCTATGATACCCGGGATTGTCTGCGGCGCCGTATCCGTCGGTGTTCCATTATAATGGTGAATCGTCGCATCGCCGGCATTTGCGTTTCCGGCCCCGCTCAGATGCCACACACCTTGAAAACCGTCCGCGGTGTCGAACACCGCCGGGCCGTTCGAACTATCAGACGCATTCTGATTGCCCCAATACATGGTGATCGACTGCGTACTGTCGTTGCCGTAAATCGTATCCAGTTTAACCCAGATTTCGGCCTGATAACTGACCGAATCCCACCGTTCAATTTCATACGGAAGGAATGTGTTGTCCGGTTTTGTAAACCTGATGTCTGCGCCGCTATTTTTGGCCTGAGTACAATCAAAATTGGAAGAATTCAACCTGATTAATACGGGAAAGTCATACGCATTACCCGCGACTGCCGCGCCGGATGCAGTAGTATTCAGGATGATTGATCGCGCATATTTCCAAGCCGGATTAAAAACTGTTACGGTATCGGCAGCTATCACCGAAACATCATATCTGATGACAGAAGAGACAATGCTGCCGGCAGCCGAATACTGTATGGACGAGAGAACTCCCTCAGGAACGGACGTGAGAAGTGCGAATTCAGTATTCCCGTTAAGGGCGACAAAGATATCCGTACCGGGAATGTAAATATACCCATTGCTGCTATCTGCATTGCCGGGAACTGCCACCTTTACCGTACCGGGAACCGATACGACCATATCCGCAACGTGCGTGGTATCTCCGCTTATCGTAATATCAGGCGCCAACGCATTAACCGTTTTCAGTATATTTGAGGCATAAATCTGATACACATGCGACGAACGGGGCGCTTTCAGCATATAATTGCCATTGCTGTCGGTCGTATCAATGCAGGAACCAGGTATCGCCGCGCTCCTCAGCGGGTTATAATCCATCGGATAGAGCTTAACGACGATATTCGGTGCAGCGGTTCCATATTTGTTAACCACTTTCCCCACGACCACGCCGTTTCCCTGCTGGCTGGAACCTCCGGCAAGGGGATCAAACGTTGAACACCCCATTAAGGACACAAGAATAAATCCTAACAATATCCTATTCATGACCGGCCCCATTATTCTTTATGGAAGCACTCATCGGAAAAAGATGAACATTCACATTATAAACCTGATCGGCGTTTTTATCATCATCTACAATGCGCACCACCCTGCTTATAAATTCCTGCATTTCCTGTTTTATCATCCTGTAGCTGTCGCGGGAAATGCCCACGGTCACGGTTTGAATATCACGTTCAGTGGTCGGGAACTCATCAATAGCTTTCTGCGCCCTCTCAGCCATAAATCGATTATACGCCCTGATCCCCAATGAGCTGACTTCAGAACCGCTGGTAACGGCCGGCTCACACTGATAATAGCGTCCGTCAGGATGTTTTTCAAGAAATCTGGCATTCAGAAGAAATTCGATGCTTTTTCTCGCTTCGCTCTTTCGAATCGGTGGAATGATGGTTTTGGCCAACACAGCATAATCATCATGCCAATTAAACTGACAAGCCAACTCGCGGATTATGACGTTGTACCATTTCGAATAATATTCGTATTGATCGGTAGAAACCAGCGCCTGCTTGACCTTTCGTTTCAGACCGCGGATCTGCATTAAAAGCTGCTGCTTTTCCGTGGCGTTATTGCTTTGGTTGAAACCGACCAGCGCGGCGAAATACCGCGCATCGGTATCGGTCAAATCCATACCCTTGATGAATGCATCAAGCATTTTCGACGTAAGCTTTCTGCTGCCGCTTATGATTTCACGGAAATGCGAGGGAGATTTCAGTCCTGCTTTATTGCAGAAATACCGGTAGGAAAAATGGGGAAATCGTTTCTTCTGCTCTATATAATAATCTTCGAGATAGAGCTTGAAATCATCATAAAATTCTATTCTCTGCATCATGGGCTAACAACTAATATAATACCATATTATTCGAATGGCGTAAGTTTTTGGCCTTATACTTAATTTTTGTACTGATTTTCAGTACAGATTAAACCGAAAGCACCATCGCAATTAACAATATTACCCTATAAAAACAGTACAAGCCTCCGTGATTTGGTAGCGGGGCTTGGCATCATGCTCCGCATCCTCGTGGAAAAATTCCATCCGCCATGCTGCCCTCCTGAAATAATTATGGCGTAAACCGGAAAAAATCGGCATCTTCAAGATTGTTGAAACAAATCGTGGCACCCATTTTGGAAACTATTTTTGTGGCGAATATGTTGAAACCGCAAAACATACAAAATTAGAGAACCGAAGGTATAACCTCCTTACGGTTAAGAACGAAAGTGACAATATGGTGCTTCCGCCTGCCGATTTTAGTGCTATAAACGCCATGGTCGCCATAAGTCAACGGCTCATAACCCAAAGGCCGGAAGGGGCCCGAATCCAAGCCCTGCTACAAATATAACCCCGAGATATTCAGGGATTGAATAAGCGGCTCCGATTTTTCGGAATCGCTTTTTTTTCTCTGATTCGTCCGTTGGTCAGTATCGCATAAGGATTTTCGCAATATTTGCAAAAGACTATGATTGTTTTGCCGGTTTACTTTGCAATGAGGACTTTGCGCACGCCACCGGCAAAATTTCCTGCGGTTGAATTTTCAGGGCGAATCAGGCATATTCCCTCGGCACAGAAAGGTTTTGCCGTTTTTTGCGATAACGATCTCACCGTGCCGAGATATCGTCCGGAAAGTGAATAAACCCGGTAAGATGAGGCAGAGCTGGATATTGCCGATGCGGTTTTTTGTATCAACCCCGGCGCCGAGATGGCGCTGGGGCAGGTCGGTGCAAGGTTGAAATTTTTAATATCCCTGTAGGCGGCTTCGATCCCCGCATTCGCGATGGTCGTCGGGCTCGTGCCGGCGTTATTGGATTCAGTGTTATCCGGCGCCTGGTTACGATGCATGGTCTCGTCACCGACAGCGTTGACAAAGACATTCCCGATAACGGAGTAGCCGCTTGTTTGTTCGTCCAGATAGATCCCGTTATCCGCCCATGCAACAGGGAAATAATCGTGGAGATAGTTGTACCACATGGTGGAGTTCGGCTGCTGGTTCGACAGAGTATAAATTCCTCCCGCGTCTCCCAGCATCAGGGCAAAGTGGTGAATATCGTTGGAATCTATATGATTGATGCTCATGGGGTTGACCGTCGCTGTCCATCCGTAGCCCACGGAAATGGCGGTATAGCTGGTATAACACACTTCATTGTGTACGATGTTGATCTCCTGCCAGGGACCGATCGACGGCCTTTTTTTTTATTTATAGACGACTCTCCTCACAAGCCACTGTTGCCATAGGCAAACATTGGTTGTATACCTTTTCCCTCCATAAGCGTTCACCAGAACGATAAATGATCCACGCGCCATCTTTGACATATCGATCGATAGAGCTCTGGAATTATCAAACGAGCGTATTGCAACGCAGTGGCCTGCCGGAAACGGCAGGCCACGAAACAACTGACAGACATTTCTGACAAGCAACAATTCGATTACCTGTTGATCATGCCGAATCACGGCACGACCAGGCTTTGCGATTGCCTGTTTGTCCGCACGATGTACACGCCGCGGCGACTTTGCAGTTGCAGTGTGGCGGTGAGATTTTTTCCGGCAGGGATGCGAGCGATAACTCTTCCCTGCAGATCGTACACCGTCCGTAAAACGTTTGCCGTCACGTTGTGCGGCAGTACCGAGCGCTGCCGCTGCGATTCCGGTCGCACGCTAACCGGAGAAATCTGCTGCACGCTGTAGGTTTCCTGGGGCGTAAGGGCGAGCCCTCCGGGCGCCACACCAT
>JAFGHA010000247.1 GCA_016930275.1 Chitinispirillaceae bacterium | reverse complement strand
GTCGCTGAGAAACTGCATCTCCACCTGTTCAAAACCGGCCCCGCTGCAGGTGGGGCACCGGCCGGTGCCGCTGTTGAAACTGAAGGTGGCGGCAGTGTACCCCCGTTCCTTTGCCAGCGGCGTTGCCGCAAGCAGTTTGCGGATCGGATCGAAGGCGCCGATGTAGCTGACCGGGTTGGAGCGGGTCGTTTTACCGATGGACGACTGGTCAACCATGATAACGTCGTCAATAAGCTCGCTCCCGAGCAGTGCGCTATGGGTACCGGGGTTTTCCGTCGGTTTCCCTTTGAGCCTGCAGAGTGCCCGGTAGAGAATGTCTTCCACCAGGGTTGATTTTCCCGACCCGCTCACCCCGGCGATTCCCACCATTCTGCCGAGCGGCAGGGAGACATCGATGTTTTTCAGGTTGTGTTCCGTGGCACCGGTGAGCAGGAGACACGGGGAGTCCGGGGCAACCGGTTCACCGGTTGCAGTACGGTCGATCGATTCCCTCCCGGAAAGGTAGCGGGCAGTCAGCGACGAGGGGGAACGGAAAAGCTGCGGCAGGGTTCCATCAAAGACGATCGTACCACCTCGTACTCCCGGACCAGGCCCCATGTCGATCACCCGGTCGGCCGCCCTGATCAGTTCCGGATCATGCTCCACGATGAGCAGGGTATTTCCCGCATCGCGCAGGCGGCGCAGAATACCGATCAGCCGTCCGATGTCGCGGGAGTGCAGCCCGATGCTCGGTTCGTCAAGAATGAACAGCGTATTGACCAGCGAGGTGCCGAGTGCGGTGGTCAGGTTGATCCGCTGGACCTCGCCACCGCTTAACGTCCGGGACTGCCGGTCGAGCGTAAGGTACCCGAGGCCGACATCAACCAGGTACTGCAGACGGGAACGGATCTCTCCAAGCACGATCGTCGCCGCGTCATCGTAGGGGGCGGGGAGTGTGAGCGTGGAAAAAAAATCGTGCGCTTCATCAATAGGGAGCGTGACAATATCGTGAATGTTGTGCTGACGACCGGTGCCGATACGCCAGAGCAGGGCGTCGGGCTTCAGGCGCGAACCGCTGCACGCCTCGCACTGATGATAGGCGCGGTACCGCGAGAGCAGCACCCGTACATGCATTTTGTAACTGCGCGATTCGAGCCAGCGGAAAAACCCGTCGATACCGTACCAGACCCCGTCGTCCCACGATCCGTCTCCGGCAAATACCCATTCCCGCTGCTCATCGGACAACCGGTTCCACGGAACGGTAACCGGCACCCCTTTCCTTTTGGCAAACCGCAGCAGGTCATCCTGACACTCATGGTAGCTCGGGCTCTGAAACGGTTTGACGGCACCCTCCCTGAGCGATTTGCCGCCGTCGGGGACCACCAGATTGCGGTCGATACCGATCACCCGCCCGAAGCCCTTGCAGGTTTCGCATGCGCCAATGGGGGAGTTGAACGAAAAGTGGTTCGAGGTGGCTTTCTGGTAATCGATATCGCAGGTTGCACAGTGAAAACCGCTCGAGAAACGGACTCCCGGCCCGGGTTCCGTCGCATCAGCCGGGAACACGGTAACATGGCCGCTTCCGTGTTTGAGGGCTGCTTCAAGATCGCTGACGATACGTTCACGGTTGTCGGAAGTGAGCCGGCACCGGTCCTGAATCACGTGCAGCGTGGTGTCGGTCTCGAGGAAAATACGGTGATACCCGGCTGCCTCAAGATGGGCAAGCAGTTCTTCCCGTGTGAAATTATGCGGAATGGTGATCGGGAAGGTGATGACGACATCATGCAGGGGCGAATGGTTATCAAGGTGCTGCAGGATAGTTTCAGGAGTATCCTCGGTAACCCGCTCGCCGCAGTTCCGGCAGACCAGATACGCCGCACGGGAAAACAGCAGCTTGAGGTGGTCGTTGAGCTCCGTCATGGTTCCCACGGTGGACCGTGAGGTACGCACCGGGTTGGTCTGGTCGATGGCGATCGCCGGGGGAATGCCGTCAATATGTTCCACCTGCGGGCGGTCCATCCGGTCGAGAAACTGTCGCGCATACGAGGAAAACGTCGCGACGTACCGCCGCTGCCCTTCCGCGTATACCGTATCGAAAGCGAGAGACGACTTTCCCGATCCGCTCACTCCGGTAATCACCGTTATCGCATTGAGGGGGATATCGATACTGATATTTTTAAGATTATTCTGACGGGCACCGCGGACGGTGATGCTGTTCTGCTGTTTTTTTACGGGCATGGTGGCCTCAAATATAGTTTATACTGAGCACGGCAGAAGCCAGGAGTCAGAAGCCGGAAGTCAGAAGTTGGAAAAAGTGAAAAGTATCGAAATTTGCCCTGAATTCTGAGTGATTTTGATACGTGAGTGGTATCTGATTCGGGTGGTGTTGACGTTATTCTGACTCCTGACTTCTGTATTCTGACTCCTGCTTTTATCTCCCTGGTGATTGAGGTTTTCGGTTTCCCGGTGGGAAATATTGTGATGGTGAGGTGGTGAATCATGGACTGAATCATTGGATAACTTTCGGGAAATTTCGATAACGTTAGTTGGAGGACACTGTATTCTGCTGGAAAACACTTTTTCTACCCTCCTGTGTTTTCACTGTTGTCCGAGCGATATATTTACCAAAAAGCAGCACTGCTGGAGTTGTTTGCACACCAAAACCGCTTTATGCTAAGGCAGAGGAGAAAACATGAATAGAATTGCCGGATTGTTTTATGCAGGATTGTTTCTGACGATGCTTTCGTGTGACGTAACCAACCCGGTTGACGCAACCGATGATCCCTTCCCGCTTGAGGTGGGAAACCGCTGGGATCTGGTTGCGGTGCGGGATGGTGCGTTCATGAACGAGGTGCATTACGAGGTAACGGGGAATCGTATCGTGGATGGCAGGCATCAGGTCATCCTCAGTATCCGGTATGGCCCTGATGATGAACCGTATAATGATACCCTGGAGATGGAAGAAAACGGAAATGTCCGTTTTTCCGACAATTCTTTCGGGGGACGGTATTTGGATTTTTCACTTTCAGATGGTGATACGTATGAGTCAGGTGAATATATGGTAACGGTAAAAAATCCTTTTACCCTGGAGACACCACGGGGAACTTACGAGAACTGTATTGATTTTTATTTTGATGTAGAGGATTGTAAAGATGAGGAAACCGGCTTCACCTTTGCACCCGGTATCGGTCTGGTGCGGGCATATGGGGCCTGGGGAATGGATTGCAGGTTGGAATCGTATATCCTTAAATAGTTGCAAGATCCGGGGGCGAATGATTATTCGCCCCTACGATTTGGTTACCGCGCCTCCCGCTCCCTGCCATGCCGTTATGCCTCCCTGCAGATTCGACACATTCGTGAATCCCGCTTTTTTCAGCAGCCGCGACGCGACTCCGCTGCGGTTGCCTGAACGGCAGTACACCAGGATCGGTGAATTCTTCACCGAGTCAAGTTCACTGATACGGCCTGCCAGTTCCGCAACCGGTATGAGTCGTGCATTTTTGAGATGCCCCTCGTTGTATTCACCGGGAGTGCGTACGTCAAGTAAGGTCACTTTCGGATCCTTTACCAGTGTTCGGGCGGTGGTCGCGTTGACCATGGTGATACCCTTATTACCAATGGAATTGGCAATGGCGTTGAGGATGATCAGCACGCCGGCAAAACCTCCTATAAGCAGAAATAAACTCATACGCTTTACTGTTTCCCCCTTGTTGAAAGGTGTAACGGCAGATACAGCGGACAGAAACTCACCAGGCTGGTCAGTACAAAAATGACCGCCAGAATGCCGAGTATAAGAGCCGCTGTTCCGGAGATGGTGTTCGTCAGATACAACCCCAGCACGCCAAGTGCCAGAATGACCCGGATTATTCTATCGATGGTCCCCATGTTCTTAGGCATAGAATGCTCCTTTGAAGAGGTTTTAAAGAGAATACGTTCTGCCGCCTCACTGTATTTATGTTTTAATAGCTATATTCATATAAAAGCATATTAAAGTGATTGTTTTACTGCCACATTTTGGAGATACGAAGGTTACAACCGCTCCAAGGTGACTACAAGCCATCTCCAGAAACGCTCGACCGAGGCGATATGCATCCGCTCATCGGGGCTGTGCGCATATTGGATTGTCGGTCCGCATGAGACCATCTCCATACCGGGGAACTTCGAGCCAATGATGCCGCACTCGAGTCCGGCGTGAACAGCAACGATCTCCGGATCGTTGTTGTAGGTGGAACGGTGGGCCGCTTTGAGGGTGGCAAGCAGCGATGAATCGGGATCGGGCTGCCAGCCGGGATAGGTACTGCCGAAACTCGTTGATGCCCCCTGCTTTTTGAATATACCGTCTATTCGATTTCTCAGTTCCATGAGTCGGGTATCGGAGGAACTTCTCAGCATGCAATCGATCCGGATTGATTCGGGGCGGGTGGTAACGGTCGAGAGATTATTGGAAGTCTCCACCATGTCGGGAACCGTGTCACTCATTTTCTGCACGCCGTACGGACATTCACTTAGAACGGTAAGTAGCCGCTGCAGTGCATCCCCGGTGATTACCTTTTGCGGAAGTGCGGTTTCCGTAATGGACAGGGTAAATTCACGGTCGGTAGGAGTGAGTGTCACGATAATGTCTTTTTTTACCTTCGCGACGGTTTCTCTAAACCGCTCCACGGTATCTTCGGGAATCACCACTTCCGCGAATGCTTCACGCGGGATGGCATTTCGGGCGGAACCTCCCGAAAGTGAGGCAAGCTGCAGAGCGTGCGTATCGACGGCCGTGGAAAGTACCTGTGCCATGCATTTGAGTGCATT
>JAFGHA010000246.1 GCA_016930275.1 Chitinispirillaceae bacterium | reverse complement strand
TTCGCCGATACGTCTGAACGATTTTTCTTCGATTGTTTTCAGCAGTTGCGCCTGCATTTCGAGGTCCATATCGCTTATTTCATCAAGGAACAGTGTTCCACCGTCGGCAATTTCAATAAGTCCTTCCCGGCCTTTAACCGCCGACGTGTAAGCTCCTTTGACATGACCGAACAGTTCGCTCCGGAGCAGGTCACCTTTCAGGTAGGAACAGTTGAGCTCAATGAACGGCTCGGACCTGCAATCGCTGTTGTCGTGAATCCACCTTGCCAGAAGGCCTTTACCCGTGCCCGTTTCTCCCTGCAGAAGAATGACCGAACGGTTGGCCGCGGCAAGGCGGGCATAGTTGAGCAGCTGAACCGTTACCGGACTTTCTCCGAACCACGGTTCTTCCGTTTTGTCTATCCGCTCCCGGATCAGGTTTTGTTTTCTGAGTTGCCGCAGTTCGATGAAGGTATCGAGCGTATTCTTCAGTTCTTCCATTACCACTGGTTTGGTCAGAAAATTGTCTGCACCGTTTTTGGTTGCCTGTACCGCGGTAGGGATGTCGTTCATGCCGGTGATGACAATAACGGCCATTTCGGGATACACTTTTTTCTGCCGCGGAATCCAGTGCAATGCATTGCCGTCGGGAAGTTTCAGGTCGAGCAGTAAGGCATCAAAGGATGAAGATTTGACTTTTTCGGATGCTCCCTTGAGTGTCGAGGCAACCTCGACAGTGAAACCGCTGTTGGCAAGAAAACCTTTATAGCCGAACACCGTGCTTTCATCATCTTCAACTATCAGGATATTCGGTTTAATTTGCGACATGGCTCGTCTTTTGAGGAGGGGAAAAAGTACCGTTACTTCAAAATACTTGTTCCCCGGAGAGATAGTGCATTTAACTGCAGTACATCGAAAGAAGTTAGAAGAATTGTAACTACTCAGTTCCGGGTCAATGTTTTCAGTACGCTCATGGTGAGCCGCGTTTACCCTGAGCGGAGCCGAAGGGAACCATGATCCCGGTTTTCACGTCCGTATCCTTCAACAGGTGTCAGATGAGCGGAATCGACAACCAGGTACCTTAATAATAACTTTGTGAAATAGTCAATTCGACTGCGTTGAATAAGAAATGAGTGTATTCCAAGCACCTTGTGTCGCACCATCCATATAGAGTCCCCCCCTCTCTCCACACGTGAAAAGCTATCTATTACCCATAAGCAAGTCGATAGACAATAACTAACCTGCATCATTATTACGTAAAAGTCAGAGCCGTATCCGGGGTGATCTTTATAATTCATGCCTGTGCATTCGGTCTCTATCCGTTTATGTTTTACCTATCGACCAGTCTACATCTACCGAACAGTGCGGGCTACTGGTTCTCACACGTACGGAAGCCCACAAAAAGATGGGGTGATCCGCACCAAAACGTAATATCAATCCAATTCATTTTGCCATGATTCAAATCAAGGGCAATTCCTCCGGAAGTCCCTCCGGTAATCAAATCTTCTTTACCGCTTTCATCCAGATTCGCCCGCTGATTTTCTTTATTCCGACATCTGTCCGGTAGTTTTTTCCGCCTTAGAATGTGTTTTTTCGAGACGCTACTATCGCACCCAGTGTCTGCGGTATGGTCTTGGCAAAAATTCCACTCGGAAACCTCCTAAACAACCGTCATACCCGAGACATCACCAGTCTGGTGGTAATTTCCATAATTGACTTTCTTTGGCATCAGGAAGTAATTTTGGTACTTATATATATAGAAAATAACCATAACCGTCAGGTTTCAGGTCGTCTATGAACCTGTTCAGGAAAGGGTCGGTTCATGAGTATTCCCGTCTTAGAAATGATTATACGCTCCGGGTGGGTAGGTCGCTTCATTGTATTTCTCCTGATGCTCAGCTCCTTCGCCACATGGGGAATCATTTTCAACCGACTGTATATACTGGCCCAGATCAACGGCGGTAACAAACGTTTCAAGAAAAAATTCACCGGTCTTTCCCGGCTCTCGGATGTCGAGAAGCTTACCCCGAAAGAACTGCAGTCACCAATGGCACAGCTCGGTAAAATAAGCGCCGGCGAATATCGCCGGATTCTTGAGGACGCGCAATCGCACACCGGCGTGAAGGACTGGTCATTTTTTCTACAGAATCAGTTCACCATGGCCGCCGACAACCTCGAGAGCGGTTTTCTGGCACTGATCAACCCGTTCGGACAGGGTGTGTTTCTTCTGGCGATGATCAGCAGTATCGCGCCGTTTCTCGGACTGCTCGGAACCGTGTGGGGTATCATGAACTCATTCTATGAGATCGGGAATCAGGGATCGGCAAGTCTTCCGGTCGTCGCTCCCGGTATCGCCGAGGCACTCATCACCACGATCGTCGGACTTGCGGTGGCGATTCCCGCGTTGTTTTTCTACAACTACTTCAACAACCGAACCGAACAGATCGAAACCGAAATGGAAGAGTTCAAGGATGTGCTGCAGGTCAGGTTGAAACGTGAGCTGTTCAACCTTTTATACACGGAGCGCTCGGCACGGCCGGGCCTTAAAACGTAACACCGGGAACCATCGGTTCTCCGGTTTTCATCAGTTTAACGCGCAACATCAAGCAGGTATATGAGCAGAAGAAGATTACGACGACGCCATGTCATCAGCGAACTGAATCTTACCAATCTCATTGATGTCGTTTTCGCACTCCTGATTATTTTCATGATCACCGCCCCCATGATGACCCAGGGCGTTCAGGTCGATCTGCCGAAAACCGAATCGGAAAATGTCGAATCGAACGAATCGATTCAGGTTTCGATCAACAGCCGCAACGAAATCTACATCGACCAGGAAAAAGTGTCGCTGGTTGATTTCCGGCGTGAGTTCAAGGATGTTTTTTCCAGTCGGACCGATATCCCCGTATTCGTCAATGCCGACAAGAAGGTTCCCTACGGTATGGTGATCCGTGTGATTTCGGAACTGCAGAACGCCGGGGTCGTCAAGCTCGGTTTTCTCACCCTGCCACTTGACAAATCGGGTAACTTCTGATGAGCAGTACCGCCCTGCCGCTGTTTGAACGGGAAACCTTCAGAAAAGCCCCCATGCCGGCGTTGCTCACGCTGTCGATTCTGTTCCATCTTATTGTTCTGGTGATTCTTCCGATCATGAGCAGACTCCTGCAGAAAACGAAAAAGTTCGAGCGCCCGAAAACGTTTCAACTCGTGGCGTCGCCGTTCAAACCGGCACCGGCCAGAAAAGTTCCGGTACGTGAGGATGCCCGGAAACAGTGGAAACCGCAGGAGGAGAAACAGGCGAGACCGAAAACCGCTCCCGACCGCGCCGCCCCGCGTAAAAAACACGAGGCACAGAAAAGTCAGGATGCCGCCCGGCCGATCCGTGAGGATCTCGATGAACTCGCCTCGATTCTCGATGAAATACCGGCGCCGGCACAGGTAGCGGCGGTCGGCAATTTCAAATACCACTGGTATCTCAATAATGTGTCGCAGAAACTCGAGCGATACTGGAAACCCACCACGGAAAACCGCTCACTCAAAGTGGTTGTCTCCTTCACCATCAAACAGGACGGCAGTATCACCGAGCCGTCAATCGCCACCTCTTCCGGTAATGGCACTCTCGACAATCTCGCCCTGCGGGCAGTCAGGCTTGCCGCTCCGTTCGGAAAACTTCCTCCCGGATTCGAAGGCAATCAGCTTGATCTGAACTGTACCCTTATCCCAACCAGGAAATAATCATGAAATGTGCCGTCTCAGTGTTTTTATTTCTCCTCCTTCTCTCCTGCGCAGCTACTGCTGAACAGTTCGATCTTGAAGTGTACGCTTCAAAGTTCGACAGTATCCCCGTGGGCGTGATCGATTTTGTTCCCGCAAACGGCACAAAGCTCGATAAAAATCTTCCCGGCGACGTCATCGCGGACGACCTCGATTTCTGCGGCAGATTTATCGTCATGAAAAAACCTGCGTTCGACAGCACGCTGTTCGCCGATTCGGGGATCGGTATCTATATTGACGGGCAGTATACCGTTCAGAATAACACGGTCGTGATCGAATGTTTCCTGCGCGATGCCACCACCAGAGAACTTATCATCGGTAAAAAATACAAGGGGGAAACCAAGTTTCTCCGCAGCATGGCCCACCGGTATTCGAATGAAATCGTTGAAATGCTCTTCGGAGACCGGGGGATATTCGAGAGCCGGATGCTGTTTGTCCGTTCCACAGGTAAAAGTAAAAATATCGCAATCATGGATTTTGACGGTCACAATGCGGTCAACCTCACCAACAACAAGGTGATAAACATCTTTCCGGTGTTCAGCGATAAAAGCACCGTCATCTGGACATCCTACCAGAAGGGCACCCCTGATCTTTTCCGCGGCTCCATCTACAGCGGCGCCTCGAAAATTTTCGTTTACAGCAAAGGCATCGAATCCTCGGCGGATGTTTCACCCGTCGACGGCACCATCTCCTACGCCTCGTCGAAACGGGGCAATCTCGATATTTACACCTGCAACCCCGATGCGTCCGGTACGCGGCAGCTCACCGTTCACTATGGTGTCGACACCTCTCCCACCTGGTCGCCCAACGGGTATCAGATCGCCTTCACTTCGGACCGGTCGGGTAATCCGCAGATCTACTGTATGGATGCCGACGGTGCGAATCAGCGGCGTGTGACGTTCCACAGTAAATATGCCGATTCTCCGGCATGGTCACCCAAAGGCGACCGTATCGCCTATCATTCGATGTCCGAAAACGGCAAATTCGATATCTGGATGATCGGTCCGGACGGTTCCGATCCTCTACAGATCACTTCACTTGCAGGCAGTAACGAATACCCCACCTGGTCACCCGACGGATCGCTGGTAGCTTTTGTCAACACCTACGGCGGCCGTACCGATATTTACGTCATGAAACCAAACGGCAGCAGAGTACGTCGCATCACCTCGTCGGGTGACGCGAAAATGCCCGATTGGTCGGATTTCTAATTCCATCAAGGAGCCTCGTATGTCACCTACACTAATGAAAAGCCTTGTGGTTGCCGCACTGTTGCTGGCCGGTACCGGCTGTACCAACATGACCATGCTGCGGACGGAGGAACTGCGCGCCGTCCAGCATCACGTCGACTCTCTTCGTACCGAAATGGTAACGCTGCAGCAGAAAATGTACGAGGAGCAGAAAAATCTGGCGGAAATCATCCGTCTTATCCGGGCCGATCAGCAGATGAAATTCGGAGATATCGACCGTAAAGTATCGCAGATCAGTTCGAATCTCAATGAAAACCAGTCTCGACTCTCCAAAATCGGTGAACAGACCTCCGAATTCCAGAAGCAGATCGCGGCGAAACTCGCCTCCGACAGCGCCGCGAACAATGCGCAATCCGCCGAGGCCGAGAAACTCTTCCAGATCGCCATGAGTGATTTCAATGCCGGCCGGTACGATATCTCCGCGAACGGATTCAAGGATGTCGCCGCGCAGTTTCCGGAATTGCCGCTTGCCGCCGAATCCGAGTACTGGGCTGCCGAATGTCACTACGCCAAACGCAACTACGGAGATGCAGAGAAAGCCTACATCACATACGTCAAACAATATCCGGAGGGCCCCCGTCTTTGTGTCGCGCTATACAAACTCGGACTCACCTACGACAAGCAGAACAAGGCGAAATCAAAAAAAATGGTCTGGAAAAAAGCGCTGGAGCAATGTCCCGACAGCCCTGAAATCCAGGTAATCAAAGCGCAGATGAAATAACCGGCGAATTCAATTTTCAGAAAGCTGGCAATGACGGAAAAATTTGTTTATTACATGCACGGTCTCACGAAAGTGTACCCGCCGCGGCGTGAAGTACTCAAGGATATATCACTTTCGTTTTATTACGGAGCGAAAATCGGTATTATTGGTACGAACGGTTCCGGTAAAAGTACCCTGCTGAAGATAATGGCGGGAATCGACACCGAGTTTCAGGGTGAGGCGTGGATCGAGAAAGGAAGGACCGTCGGGTTTCTTCCCCAGGAACCGCGTCTCGATGATTCGCTCGATGTTCGTGGTAACGTCGAACTCGCTGTCGCACCGGTCCGTCGGCTGCTCGAGCAATTTGAAGAAGTATCAATGAAATTCGCCGAAGAGATGTCCGATGATGAAATGGACAAACTCATGGAGCGGCAGGCGACCCTGCAGGACAAAATCGAAGCGGCGGACGCGTGGGATCTCGACCGGCACCTTGAAATCGCGATGGACGCGCTACGACTCCCTCCCGGCGGCACCAACGTGACGAAGCTTTCCGGAGGGGAACGTCGTCGCGTTGCGCTGTGTAAACTTCTGCTGCAAAAACCCGACCTGCTGCTGCTCGACGAGCCGACCAACCATCTCGATGCCGA
>JAFGHA010000245.1 GCA_016930275.1 Chitinispirillaceae bacterium | reverse complement strand
TGCAGCAGATGGTCGAGTGCATCGCGGATTTCACCGTAGCTGATCTTCGGTTCGAGCATACGGGACATATGACGGGCATATCGTTCCAGGGAATCGAACTCCGGTATTATCGAAAGCATCTCACGAACGACGAGGTAATACCAATGCGAATAGAGTTTGTACTGGTCGGCGGTAATCTGTTTCACCTGTGTTTTTTTGAGCTGCAGAAGCTGCTCGAAATTGTGGTCTCGTTCACTCTGACGTTTGGCGTGATTGTAGGCGACCAGCAACTCAAAGTAACGGAGCTCCTTTTTGGTGAGTTTGAGTATTTTGCCCAGTTCTACAATATGTGCCGGCATGATGTTGCGTTCGCCGCCAAGAATTCTGTTGAAAAAACCAGGATTACACTGGATTTTACCTGCCAGTGCCCGCATGGAGAAGGCCGGGTTTTCCTCCTTGAGAAATGCAAGCACTCTCCTCAGGTACTCGCGGTACTCCATATAGTCGAAGATTATGGGTTTTTCAGAATTCATACAGTTTTCCCGTTTCTGTAATTAAATATACCGTATCCTGATTGGGGCTACAACGAGGCGGGAGGAAAAGTGTTGCCGGTTGGCAACACTAAACAGATACATTGAACGGAATACTACCCGGCGAATTCTCAAGAGGCTTCTGTGGGGTAAAGAGCCTACTTCACATGAATTCCTGTTGCTGCCGTATTCCGCTCGGGAACGAACGGTACGTTCGGTGTGAAGGAAAGCAGCAGGTCACTGAGCTCTCCCATTTTTCTCAGATGTTCTTCCAGATGGTAACTTATGAAGCTTTTCGTATTGACATCCTGCGAATTCCTGATTGCGATCAGTAGATTCTGCTTGATTTTATACATATCGAACAGTCTGGTGAGATAGACAAGTATCTGTGTCGAGTCCTTGAAGTTGTTGGTGAGAAGGTAACTGATGTACCGCTGTCTTTCGGAGGTGGGAAACAGCTTCATTTTTTTAAAGTAATAGTCAGCGTCGTGGAGGCTGTCATTCACCTGATCGATAACCGCCTGCAGACTGTCGATTTCTCCGGCGAACGGGTTGTCGGGGGCAATGGTAATGGTACGGGCGGAAAGGTTATCCACATATTTCGGTGTCGCGTCTGTAGCGGGGGTGACGGGGGCAGATGGCGGTGGTGCAACTGCAGCTGCGGCGTTCACCGCTTTTTTTTCATTTTCAATTTTAACATCAGCCTTCTGATACCGGGCAACAAGAATTGAATCGGCAACGCGTATGGAGTCGGCAATTCGTAGTGAATCAAGACGTTTGAGAGAATCGGCAGCAGATGCCTCATCATCAGAACGGGAGTAGAGCTTGAATCCCCTGCGCTGCGGTTTTTCCGGTTTGAGATAACTTGCTTTCAGTGTGGAATCCGCAATCCAGCGGGAATCAGTATGTTTCAAAGAGTCCTGTACCTGCAGAGAATCGGCTTTGGACCTGGAGTAAAGCCGAATGCGCGCGTGGGCTGAAAATGGTACGATAAAAAGAAACATCAATGTGATTATTATCGACACCACGGACACCGGTGCACAATGGGCGGTACTTTTCATAAAAAATCTCCAGCGTTGGCCGCCTTTTGGGACAACTCAGACGGATATTGATCTATTCGAAATGGATAAAGTTATTCCAGACAAATTCGGGCGCGGTACAACTGCAATATACAAATTATACAATATCTGATATAAACTGCAAGAATCAATTGAAAAGAAGCGGAAGTAACCGAAAAGGAACTGATTAGTCGTTCCGGCAAAACAGAACGATCGTTCCAATCGTTCTAAAGGACTCCCTCACCCCTGCCTCTTCCCCGTTTACGGGAGAGGGAACGCGCAAGACCAGGTTGATCTTAAATATGAAGATCAGAACGATTTAAATGGATCAGAGTAAAAATCGTCTCCTTCCACCGCAAACGGGGGAGGGATGCCAGGGTGGAGGGTATGTCGTCTATTTTAAGACGGTTACTATATAATCTGCCACCAACTTCGAAATGATGTCAACTCCCACCAGGGGAGAAGTGGTTGTGCTATTTTTTTTCCTTCTCCCACAATCCCATTGCCGCTTTTTTGAGGTCCGCGTACCATCCTTTGATTTCCTCCGGTGTAACTTTAAGGCTGTCGGCGAGTTGTTCCAGTGATGTTCCGCATTCAACAGCGACGATTGCATTCCAGCGGTCTTTGGGAGAAAGAGGTGCTTTTATAACCGTGGTAGAATCATTAGGAGTGGAAGCACCGGAATCAACGGCAACCGATTCACCGGCTTCGGAGGATTGCTTGCGTGAAACCGCTTTGCCGCTGCGCAGGTCACCGACGATCGCGTCGAGTTTTTCGTCAAGAGGTTCTTTCCCGTCAAATCCTACCGAGGAGAAACGGATGATGCCACGTTCATCGACTACGAACAGTGCCGGAAGCGAAGTCACCCCGTAGCGCTCGGCGGTTTTCCGGTATTGATCGAACAGCACCGGCAGGGTAATGTTGTTTTCTTTGACAAACGGGGCAACGATCGAAGAACCTTCTTTGTCAATACTGACGGCGAATACTTTTATACTGTCGGCGGTATGCTTTTTGGCGAATTTCATCAGCTCGGGGAGTTCCTTTTTGCAGGGCTTGCAGTAGGTCGCCCAGAAGCTCAGAACAACGATATGACGGGTGTTGTTGATGTGTGGTTTCTGCAGTGTATCACCGCAGAAAACCCGAAGGCTGATCCGGTCCATTGAGGGGGTCGGAAGAGAGAAGGTGGGGGCCGGTGAAGGCGGCTGCAGAACGGTCGATTTCCCGGCAGAGAAAACGGTTGTCGTAAAAAAAATGATGAATAAAAAGTTTCGGGTTTTCATGGGTGCTCCTGTCGGATGGATATGGATGATTCAGTGTTCGTCGCTGGAATTATTCAGTGTCGGAAAGTGCAGTACAGCTGCGATGCTGCGGCACCGGGTTTTTATGCGCCTAGTTGTGCGCTGCGTGCCGTTGCCGCTGCAACCGCTTCGATAACCGCATTTTTGAAAGCGTTGCGTTCAAGGGCATGAAGGCCTGCCGCAGTGGTACCTCCGGGAGACATTACTCCCGCCTTGAGGGCTCCGGTATGTTCACTCGTCTGCCGCAGCATGGCGGCGGCTCCGAATACGGTTTGTACCGCACATTCGCGTGCGGTGGCAAGCGGCAGTCCGGCGGTTACTCCACCTTCGATGAGTGCTTCGATAAACAGAAAGACATATGCCGGTCCGCTTCCGGAAAGTCCGGTAACCGCATGGAGCAGCTTTTCCTGAACCGAAACCGTCCTACCGCAGGCGGAGAATATCGTTTCAACCAGGATGGTATCCGCTTTGGTACAAGCTGCATTGCAGGCATAAGCGCTCAATCCCTCGCCTACCCGGGCAGGAGTATTGGGCATCACGCGACAGATGTGTGTTTCCGGAGAACTAAGTCCGCCGAGCGTCTGCAGGGTGATACCTGCGGCGATGGAGATCCACAGCGGCACGTGTTCTTTGACGCTCTGCTGGTGCGTGTACACTTCCGCACAGGCGGCGGGGATATCGGCGGGTTTGACGGCGAATATGACGGCATCGGGAATGGCGTCGCCGGAAAACCATTCGCCGGGAGGAGTTACTGCAATCTCGGCGGAGAGGCCGGACGTCGCCTGCGGCAGTGCATCATAAGCGGAAATGACAACCTCTTTTCCGCTTCGCAACAGGCCATCGATGATCGCTTTACCCATGGTGCCGGTACCGAGCACTGCAATATGCATGGACTACTTCTCCGGGAAAAAGGAAAAATCAGCTCTTCATTACGTCAAGAAATTCACGGTTCGATTTCGTGGTGAGAATCTTTTCGTTGAGAAATTCCATCATTTCGATCGGTGTCATGGTGGCGAGGAATTTCCTGAGTACCCACATGCGGTTGAGTTCTTCTTCGGTAAGCAGGAGTTCCTCCTTCCGGGTTCCGGAACGCATGAGATCGACTGCCGGATAGATTCTGCGGTCGGCGATTTTCCGGTCGAGAACGAGTTCCATGTTGCCGGTGCCTTTGAACTCCTCGAAAATGACTTCGTCCATCCGGGAACCGGTTTCGATGAGTGCCGTGGCAATGATGGTCAGTGATCCTCCGTTGTCGATGTTTCGTGCCGCACCGAAGAACCGTTTTGGTTTGTACAGCGCCTGTGAATCGACACCACCCGAAAGAATACGTCCGGAATGGGGAGCCACCGTGTTGTGCGCGCGGGCGAGACGGGTGATACTGTCGAGAAGGATCACGACGTCGCGGTTGTGTTCAACGAGCCGCTTTGCCCGTTCGATTGCCATTTCGGCGACCACCACATGGCGTTCCGCCGGTTCATCGAAAGTCGAACTGATAATTTCAGCCTTCACCGAGCGCTGCATGTCGGTCACCTCTTCTGGGCGCTCATCTATAAGCAGCACGATAAGGAACACTTCGGGATGATTGTGCAGAATACCGTTGGCGATGCTCTTCAGAAGAACGGTTTTTCCGGTACGGGGAGGTGCAACGATAAGACCGCGCTGGCCTTTCCCGATGGGAGTGAGCAGATTCATGATGCGGGTCGCCACATCCTTGGGGAAATGTTCGAGGTTGAAACGTTCCTGCGGGAAGAGCGGAGTAAGGTCGTCGAAGTTGATTTTCTTTTTACATTCTTCAGGATCTTCAAAGTTGATCATCTCGACTCGCAGCAGGGCGAAATACCGTTCGGAATCTTTCGGTGGCCGGACCTGTCCGGATACGGTATCACCGGTTTTCAGGTAGAACCGTTTGATCTGTGATGGTGATACGTAAATATCATCAGGTCCGCTCAGATAACTGTTCATCGGTGAGCGAAGAAATCCGAAACCGTCGGGCATGATCTCAAGAACGCCCTCGGCGAACATCTGTCCGTTCTGCGCCGCTTCGGCATGAAGAATTTTAAAGATAAGCTCCTGGCGCCTTAGATTACGGTGTTCACCGACATCGTAGGTTGAGGCAAGTTCGTTGAGTTCCGTCATGGATTTTGATTTCAACTCTGCAACATTCATCAAGTACCCCGTACTAAAAAAAAGTTTATTTTGTACATCCGGTTATTGTTTTCGCGGTTATTCAGGCGGTTATTGAAAAGGCTGTCAATAGCGCCAAGTTAGAAAGTAATGAAGTGATTCGTGTGATGTTATTGAAGATTGTAAAAACCTGTTTTGTGTTTCAGAACCAGCATCTGAATCCGGACCTACCGGCTCAAACCTTGTCAATCGTACAAATCGGTTGTTGTTAGGATTGTACTAATTGAATTACTGCGGATGCGGGTTACACCTGAGTGTAAAAACGATACTACTGATCCGATTCGTGTAAAATATGAAATGATGGCGCAGTAATGTCAAGGATTTTAATACGGTTTTTTTTCGACCTGGTTAAATTTCTGTCGCGGAGGCTGATTACACCGGTTTCGCGACCGGTAGCCGGGATAATCGGATAAGAAAGGCGTGTTCTGAAAAAACGAAATCACTTTCGGACACCGGGGCAGTTTCAATTTATATTTTGTTATTCGTTGCTCACCGTATTGGGGTATTCAGAGATCAGTATTCATTCCGTCCGGCGGAAAGAAATGGGGAGCCAGTGAAAGGAATCCGAGATTCGGTTGCAGGTACTGGTCCGGGGGGATTGCGGTATTCGATGATTCTTCTGGCCGCCGTTGTTTTTTATGCGGGATGCCGCCGGCAGCCGTCGGAGCATACGACCGGTATGGCCGGTGGTACGCCTGATACGTTTACCGTTGCGTTTTACAATGTTGAAAACTGCTTCGATAATGAATTTGACGGTCACGAATACACTGAATACCGTCCGAATGCCACCAACTGGAACAGCGAAATGCACCGGCGGAAGCTGGAAAATGTCGGTTCCGTCTGTGCCGCGATGAATGCGGAAGTGCTGACACTCTGCGAGGTGGAGGACCGGGATGCGCTCGCCCAGCTTCGTGAAGTAATCG
This sequence comes from Chitinispirillaceae bacterium, assembly GCA_016930275.1. GTDB lineage: Bacteria > Fibrobacterota > Chitinivibrionia > Chitinivibrionales > Chitinispirillaceae > JAFGNB01. Next base: position 6,748 of record JAFGHA010000245.1, on the reverse strand, counting down.
GTGAAAAAGGGTGCCGCTACCGTTATCATGCGATCATCGATACACCCGAGGCAGCCTCATCCACCAGTCCGGCACTGCTTTCGAGCTACCCCGTACGAGGGGTACACGCCCTCAGGGTAAGGCTGCCCGCTGCCGTTACTACCCGTGATATACTCGAAGTAGATGTTCAAATCGGCGAGGTTCCGCTTAAACTGTTCATCAATCACTGGCCGTCCAAACATCATCCTGAATCGTTTCGTATGGCAGCGGCGAAACGACTTGCAGACCGGCTTGCGGAACTTCCCGCAGGAACCGACTATCTGGTGGTCGGTGATTTCAACTGTGATTATGATGAGTTCTCCAATTTCACCACATTCGGGCATAACGATACCCGCGGCCGCACCGGGATCAACGATCTGCTGGGTACCGTGAGGAAAACTGCGGGAGGTGCGGTACGTCCCGCAAGTGAATCGGAAGTGATTTCCGGCGGCTTTCCCTCACATTACGATCTCTGGCTGGAATTGCCGTTGAAACAGCGGATGAGTTATGTTTACAGAGGAAATTTGCAGACACCCGATCATATAATTCTGCCGCCGTCACTATACGATTCGAGCGGAATCTCCTATGTCGACAACAGTTTCAGACCGTTCAACTGGGATGGCAGACTGCTTTCGTACGGAAAACCGCTCCGCTGGAAAATGCGTTACAGCCGCGGGAAAAAGTACCATACGGGAGAAGGATATTCCGACCATCTTCCCGTGTCCGCCCGGTTTGCCGTTTCGCCATTCGGTGGTTTCGTGCTGGAGAATCCCGCGGGCATTCCGCCTCAAAATGATGCCGCGGATGCGCAGGGCTGGTTTGAATATCACGGCAACGGATGGGTTGCGGACGATAACCGCGTCAGAGTCTCACGGGATACGATTGCTCCCGCGGCCGGTCGATATGCGCTGCATGTCGTCGCACCCGCGCAGAAGAAAAACCTGACGGCTGCGCGCACGGTTCTACCGGGGGGAGTATCCGGGGAAAACCGGTCGATTTCATTTTCCGTCCGCGGCAACGGAGCGGTCTGTTTCAGGTGGAGGGCGGTCGGGGAGAAAAAATGGCGTTATCACTCACCTGTTACCGGGAAAGTATCGGGAGCGGCCCGGTACGAACCGATTACCTGGAGGGACTGGCACCGGATTTCACTGCAGGTGTCTGCTGCCGGAGAGGAGCCCGTTGAAGTCGAATTGCGCTCAGGTAAAGAAATTGCCCTTGACTTGTGGATAGACCGGTGAGCCATCGTTACCGGGAACAGGATCGGAGAGGTGTGAGACCGGTGGTAAGCGGCTCCCGGCAGGGGAACAGAAGGTGGCGGACAGAATAATTTTCCATATCGATATGGATGCGTTTTTCGCGGCGATCGAGCAGCGGGATCATCCGGAGTATCGGGGGCGGCCGGTGATTATCGGTGCGAAACCGGGCGGCAGAGGGGTGGTATCCACCGCGAGTTACGAAGCGAGAACGTTCGGTGTTCACAGTGCAATGCCGATCGGCGAGGCGTATTCGCGCTGCCCCCGGGGAATATTTATCCGTCCCCGTATGAGTGTGTATGCATCGGTATCCCGATCCATCATGGAGCTTTTCGGGCGGTTTTCTCCAAGGGTGGAACAGGTGTCGGTTGATGAGGCCTTTCTGGATATGACCGGAACCGAGCGGCTCTTCGGCAGCGCCCTACAGGCGGCCCGAAAGATCGCCACGGCAATCAGGAATGAGCATCATCTCACCGCGTCGATTGGAATCGCGCCGAATAAATTCTGTGCCAAGATCGCCTCCGATCTCGATAAACCGGACGGAATCACAATCTGTCCGCAGTCACCCGAAGATGTCCGTTCGTGGCTTGCTCCTCTTCCCGTAAGGAAAATATGGGGTGTGGGTGTAAAAACCGCCGCCGTTCTCGACGGGTGGGGAATTGCTACCATCGGTGAACTTCAGCGACTCTCCCGCAGGGAACTTGCCGGACGGTTCGGAAAACAGGGCGAGGCGCTCTGGCAGCTCGCGCAGGGAATCGATGTGCGACCCGTTGAAAACGGCAGCCCGTGTAAGTCGATTTCGAGGGAACACACGTTCGCCGCCGATTCACGTTCTTTTGAAGAGTGGCGGTCAACATTATTTGAGCTGACACAGGACGTGGCTCGAACCGCACGTAGCGAAGACGTCAAAGGCGCCACTGTCGTGCTCACCTGGCGTCGACCTGATTTCAGCCGTCATTCACGCCGCCGAACTCTTCCTCAACCGACGAATGTCGCCCGATTTATTTTTGATACGGCACTCGAGCTGTTGACCGGGATTGATGAAAAGTCGTTACGGTTACTCGGTGTGGGAATAACCGGTCTCGAGGCTCCGCTGCAGATGGAATTGTTCCAGGATACCGGCGGGCAGAACGAGTGGGAGAAGTCGGAAGAGGCGGTTGATGAACTTACCGATCGTTTCGGCAGAAATGTGGTCGAAAAAGGGTATCAGGTGGAACGGCGGACAAAAAAGAGAGGGCATTGCCAGACGGACACCTGAAATGCATAATTAGTTTACGGAAAAAGAGAGAATCATATGATAACAGTCATTACCTGCTGCCGGCACCCCAAGCCGCAGACGATTCAGGAGCGTAATATCGCGAAAACCGTGGGAGTACCTTACGAATACCTGCCTATTGACGGGACCGGTACACCCAATAACGCGGCACTCTGGAATTTCGGTATTTCACGTGCCCGGGGTGATATTCTGGTATTCGTTCCCGAAGACGCCTACTTCATGAAACAGAACTGGGGTTCGGTACTTGAACGGAAATTTGCCGAACAGTCGATCGCGGGAGTCGGTGTGGCGGGAACGCAGTATCTGCCTGCCGGGGCACCTTCGCTCACCGCGGCGGGCCGTCCGTTCATTAAAGGACGCGTAGTCTACCATCTTGAAAACGGCGACTTTTTCGCGGTGGTCTATTCCCAGGAACTGGGTGATTTCGAAGTGGTCGCGTGTGAAGGAACATTTCTTGCGGTGCGGCGCGTTCACTGCGCGCAGGCCTGGTTCGATCAGGATACGTTCGACGGTGAACACTTCGCCGATATCGATCTGTGCATGCAGCTGCGCAAGTGCGGACGGCTTGTCGTGACTACCGATATCATTGTCAAGAGACGGTCACAGATCACGTTTGATCAGGTCTGGAAAGAGTACAGCAGACGTTTCGGGGACAAATGGTCGGCGGAGCTGCCGGCGAGCTGTGTTGCCGCCGTGCCGGATCCGAGCCATTTCGTCTCGAGCCAGTGTGTCAACCTCAAAGGTAAAGCCCCCATGGAGACGATCTGCTGAATTGTCGTAAGGCAAACCGACCCTTATCAGTGCGTCGGGAAGGAGACTGTATGAAACGCAATTTTTTCGGGACCGTGATGGCGATTCTGGTCATTGCGGCGGGATGCTTCGCAGACGCAAAAGTGACGGTTATCGCACCGTCAATCATTTTCCTCGAGATCGAAGTGGTCGATGGTGTACCGGTAGGGCGCCTGGAGCATCCTGATCAGTTCGTCGCCGGCCTGATGGTGTTTCACCAGAGTATAAACGGAATTGATGATCTCCAGGATGCGTTTATGTTGTGTGTCAATCTCTTCGTGTCCGACACTGTACTGTTCAAGCCATACAAGGTATTTAGCCATGGAGATTCTCTCCGGGTCGTTCCAGATCGTCGCCGAATGCAATCGCCTGCGAAGACAGGGTCGGTAGCACCGCAAAATTCCTTTGAAGCCTGCCGCAACAATTATATCCCGAATGTGCCGGAAGTAGAAGAGGGTTGATTCCGGCGAGCGTGCGATTCAATGTTTATAAAAATGCCCTCAGTCTTGAGGATGGTGCCGGATAAATGTCCCGTTGGCATATTCCTCGAAAGCGGTCTGCAGTTCCTCCCGGGTATTCATCACAATCGGCCCCTGCCATGCGACCGGTTCGCGCAGCGGTTTTCCGGAAATGAGCAGCAGCCGCGCCGATTGCTTCCGGGTAGTTACCGCAACCTGTTCTCCATCGCCGAAAAGAACAAGCGTACCGTTTGATACCGATTCTTCATCATGGTTGTCGACATACGCCGAACCTTCGATCATGTAGGCGAATACATTATGTTCCACGGAGATGTCGCGTATGAAAACGCTGTCCGGAGCCATCGTAACATCGAGGTACTCCGGTTCCGTCACGATCGCACCGACCGGACCGCTTACCCCGTTTACCTCTCCGGCGATAATCCTGACGGTTACGTCATGGTCAACCGTTACTGCGGGAATGTCGGTACTTTTCACTTCCCGGTAGCGCGGGGGCATCATTTTATGTGAAGCCGGGAGATTGGCCCAGAGCTGAAAGCCACCCATCCGGTTGCGGTCGTCTCCTTTGGGCATTTCCTGGTGAATTATACCGCTCCCTGCCGTCATCCACTGAACATCTCCTTTACCGATGCACCCGGAGTTTCCCATGCTGTCTCCGTGTTTTACACTTCCTTCGAGCATATATGTAATGGTTTCTATACCCCGGTGCGGATGCCATGGAAAACCGGGAAGAAATTTCTCCGGGTCACCTGAGCGAAAATCGTCGAGCAGCAGAAACGGATCGAATGATTCCGTATCACCGAAACCGAATACTCTGTTGAGGTGTACACCAGCACCCTCGATGACCGGTCTGCACTGTATCATTTTTGCGACAGCTCTTTTCTGCGACATAACGCGATGCTCCTTTACGGTCCGGGTACAACAAAATACGACCAGTGGCATACTATTAGCGTATCTGTTATCCAGAAAAATAATGGGTACCGGGGTAGAGGTGTCGAATGATTCCAGTTACTCCGGTCATTTTGAACATAAACGTTTAACTGATTGACCGAAATAGTTGATGAGATGAAGAGGGGGTCGAAATGTATACACGAAAAAGAAGGAACGGCATGTGGGGTGCAGTGGTAATCATTCTTTGTGGTTTGGTATCGGCATCGTTTTCGAGTAGCATGCCGCTTGAACGGATCAGCCTTCCCGAGGGATTCAGTATCGGACTGTTCGTTTCGGATATTCCTGATGCCCGGTCGCTCGCTATGGGGCCGCAGGGTGTTCTTTTTATCGGTAACCGGCAGGGGGACAAGGTGTGGGCGGTTGTTGATACGAACGAAGACGGTAGTGCCGACCAGTCGATGTTCTGGTGACCCCCGGAGGGGCGCTCCTGGTGTCGGACGATTTGGCGGGGGCGGTCTACCGTATTGATTATACAGCTTCGACCGAAGTCGGAAGTGTATTGAAAGACAGGTCGGAAAGCAAGCTTCCACAGAAGGCACTTCTCAGAAAACGGAAGCAAACCGATTTTTTTACTGTTACGGGCAAGCGGGTGCCCCCGGGTGCTCTGTTGGCTCCTTCCTTGCTTATTGAACCTGTTTCAGGAACGATGATCGTACACGTACATGTTCCATAAAAACGGCCGTTTCCGCAACAACTGCAGTATCGGGAGAAGAGTTCATGACGTGTTCAGTATTTACAGCGACGAGTATCGATGGTTTCATTGCGCGTATCGACGGCTCACTTGATTGGTTGACACAGCATAATAACGGAGCCGCCGGTGATTGCGGGTACGACAGCTTTCTGAGAACGGTGGATGCCATTGTTATGGGAAGAGCCACGTTTGAATTCGTTTCGGGGCTCAATGAGTGGCCGTACTCGCTGCCGGTGTTTGTTTTGAGTTCGACTATAGGCTCACTTTCACCGGTATGGGACGGAAGGGCGTCGGTGGTGAACGAATCACCCAATATCCTGGTGACGTCTCTTGCGGAAAGAGGGTTCAAGCATCTGTATATCGACGGTGGAAAAACCGTGTCGAGTTTTCTGCAAGATGATCTTATTGACACAATAATAATAACGACCGTTCCGGTGCTGCTGGGAACCGGGGTGCCGCTTTTTTCCGGCGATCGTCCCGAGCAGCGGTTTGAAAGGGTAAGAACGGAAGTATTCGGCGCGGTGCTGGTAACAACTACCTACCGCAGGATACGACGGTCGGAAAACGGAAAACAGAGGAGATAACTATGAATCGTGTGGTACATTTCGAAATTCCCGTTGATGATCTCCGGCGGGCAGCCGATTTTTACACAACCGTATTCGACTGGAAGATTGAAAAGTGGCCGAACGGCGGTGATGACTACTGGGTGGTAATGACCGCTGATCGCGAGAGTAACGATCCCGGTATCAACGGCGGTCTGGTGCTGCGGAACCGCGATGTTGATCCGGCAACCGGTAGCAACGCCTTTGTATGTACCGTCCAGGTTGATGACTACGAGGCTGCGGAAAAACGGATTTTCGCTGCAGGAGGACGGGCGGCTGAAGAGAAAACCATTGTGGGCGGTGTCGCATGGCAGGGGTATTACCTCGATACGGAGGGAAATCGTTTCGGACTGCACCAGCAGTTCTCGTCAACTGACAGGTCATAATCCGTAGGTGGGTACTATGAAAGCAACGGTTATTGACCGGTTCGGCGGCAGGAACGAACTGGTTATGCGTGAAATACCGGTTCCCCGCCCGAATGACAATGAGGTACTCATACAGGTCAGGGCTGCGGGAGTCAATCCGGTGGACTGGAAAATCAGAGAGGGAAAACTCGCTTCCCGTCTGCCGCACCGCTTTCCTCTTATACCGGGATGGGACGCGGCAGGTGTAGTGGAACAGATCGGTGCCGGGGTGACGTTGTTTCACGAGGGTGATGCGGTTTATGCTTACTGCCGGAAGCCGATCGTTCA
>JAFGHA010000244.1 GCA_016930275.1 Chitinispirillaceae bacterium | reverse complement strand
TCGCCGGTGGCGGGGGCAATTCAATCGCCGGAGCGGGTGTCGAGTCAACCGGTGCAGATTCCGCCACCGGTGGCGACGGCTCCGGTTCATCGATCGGTTCCTGCTGTGTCAGAATTATTTCATACAAGCCGTTGACGATCTCATTCTCGTTCCGATGCAATTCCTCGTTGAGCTGGTGCTCAATAAGTTCAAGTTCCTGCTCTTTGATTCTGAGTTTTTCAAGTTTCCGGCTTAGTTCATTGAGTTCTTTGGTGCAGTCGGCCACCTGCTGTTTCACGGTTGCCACCTCTTCATCTTTTTTCCGTTTTTCTTCCAGCAGATTCCGTGAATCCAAACTCACCTTTTTGAGATATTCTTCCTTTCCCCGTAGAACATCCATTTTTTCCTGATAATAAGCAATAAGCATATCGATGGTGGCGTTTTTTCCGGAGAAAAGGTTTTTCTTGAGCTTCCAGAGATGTTCAAGCGCCCCCTTCGCGTTCTCCTTTTCTCCGGCGAGAAGTTTTTCGGCAATATCACACATGTTCTCCGACACGGATGCCGCACGTGCATCAAGCAGAATGGAGTAGAATTTATTCGGATCAACCGTACTGTTTTCGATACCGAACAATGATTCGGAAATTCTTTCGACCCGTCGCATACGACCCGCCTTTCAAAAGATATATGTTGGTTTATTATTGACTCGGAATAACTTCCGGGGTACACATCCCGTTCAGGGAGATCGTGCAGCCCTATTCATATTTCAGGTTACTCATTCCGCTCCCCTCGAGGGACAGACGGTTGAAACACATTACTACTCCTTTACGTTGCATCCTCGACCAGATTACGTCCGGTCATTGCCTCGAACAGTTCATGCAGTTTTCCATTTGCATGAATTTCCTCCATATTGCTGAACCCCCGGTCCAGTGCATGAATGAGCAATACTTCGGCACGTTTCCGATTATCACGCTGCGCCTCGATTGCGGCCAGCAGAAAATAGGTGTCGTAATTTTCCGGATGTTCCTTCATAAACCGGCGGATCTCCCGTTTCGCCTTGTTCACGTTTCCCTGTCTGATCATCGCACGCCAGAGAATCGCGCGTGCAGCGGGATCAGGAGCGGCGATTCTCCCCACCATTTCCGCGGCGGTGTCATAATCATCACACATCAGTGAATAACGGGCCAACCCTTTGAGAACGGCATCCTGCGGTTGCTCAAGTGCCGACAGCCGTTTCACCAGTGCAGCGATCTCCTCGGAATGGCCGTCTTTCCTCTGGTACAGCAACAACCGCATACAATCAATCAGATCACCGGTACGACCGAGCCGGTTGGCCTGCGACAGCAGTTCCTCCGCTTTGTCTATCTGGTTGAGTTCATACAGGACTTCGACACTCTGTGCGAGCGTCTCCTCGCTGAGTCGCGGAAGAACGGCCATCGTCGCCCGCATAAAAGTCCCGACATCTCCTTTGGCAAGCGCATACCCGCGCAGTCCCATCCAGCCGTGAATATCGTTCGGAGCAAGGCGCACCGCTTTGAGGAAACACTTTTTCGCCTCGTCGTATTTTTTCAACCGGATATTGACATTACCGAGATTGACATGCAGACGCGCGTCGGCCTTGTTGCCGAGAAGCGCTTCGGTATAACACTCCTTCGCTTCCGCGAATCGTTGTTCCCGCTCATGAATCCATCCGAGATTTTTCAGCGCCGAGGAAAACTCCCTTCGGTAGCGGATCGCTTTCTCGAAGGCCTGACGGGCCTCCTCGAAATTCTCAAGCTCGATGAGGGTATTTCCCAGATTGAACCACGCATCCGGAAAATCGACTCTGGCTTTACATGCGCGTTCAAAATAATTTTTCGCCGCCTCGAATTCCCGTTTTTCGTACAGGTAATTGCCCATATTGAGTAGTGCACCGGGATTTTCCGGTTCCAGTTCCAACACCCTTCTGAAGGCATCGTACGCACCTTCGATCTCCCCCGCTGCGGAGCGTGCGATTCCAAGATTGTTCCATCCTTCAATCCGATCGGAACGCACCTTTGTCAGGGTTTCAAACAGGCTGATTGCGGTTTTATAATCACCTTTTCTGAAGACGGTATTGCCGAACTCAAGCAACAGGCCCGGATCCTCGGGCGCACGGTCAAGCGCGGTATGATAAATGTCAAGCGCCTCGTTGTACCAGCCCATATCACTGTACTGTTGAGCCAGATGAAGCGCCGTCTCCCGGTCGTCGGGGTGTTCGGCATACGCCTGCTGCAGTGCCGTCAATTCTTCATTGAGTACTTCCATAGTGCTATCCTGTTACTAAATATGTTCAATGCCACCGGCCTGAGGTGAATTACCGCAGGACCCGCTCCACGGCCGGGTGATAGGCGGTTGAAATCAGATTCTGAATGTAATCACGTTTCGGAACCGTTCCTTCCGCAGCCCAGTTTCTTCGCACCACCACTTCATCAATCAGTTTCAGATATAGGGTATTCACCTTGTCGAAACCGGCACTTGCAGGCAGCACGGTATACCCGTTTTCCACCAGTTGTTTGAATGATACTTCATACACGTCGAAAATCCATCCGCCCCCGAACATCATCGACATATCACTGAGAATATCTTTCCGGACAGGAATCATCCCGAACCTCGTGCATTCCTGAATCTGTGATGAAGTGGCGGTAATGAACGATGCGAGTTTGAAGGAAAGTGCCGGATCGGGAGCATCCGCCGGAATTCCCCACCACCATCCGCCCGTCGTGATCGCTTTACTTCCATACACCGGAATACCGGTTGAATCGAGCATGACGGTACAGGCCCGGGGCATGGTAGCCACTCCCATATCGTCGGGACGTGTCATATAACCATCGAGATTATCCATTCCCGTGCCATGAAGAAAAAAACAATCGAGCTGCGTCATGAACGAGAGAAACACCTCCTCGGAAGCGAACTGCTTCCAGATGTCCGCACCACTCCACCCTTCGGTCCACATGCTGTCGTTGTAAACCCTCCCCGCGGTATATATCGATTCCCAGTAAATCGCCTCCACCACCGCATCGCCGCGCATATGCAGTACATCCGCACTGTCACCACCCAATTGATAAATCCGGTCAATCACCCGCTGTGAAGTACCCGAATACTGTTTACCGCGATGACCGATACGCGGTTGCACCCTGCTGTTGTAGAGTGTATGCGACCAGATCCACCCGACCACGAAAATATCATAATAGTCCCATTCGTTCGGATCACTTTCGAGCAGATACGTCGCGGGCAATCCATAACCGTTATATCTCGCGACCGCCGAATCGAGCGAGTCTTTCCAGGTACGCCATGATGCCACCGCGTCGGCCACTTTGCTTTTACAGTATACCATCAGGCGGGTTTCAAATTTTCTGGGTACCAGACAGGGTTTGCCGTTATAGGAACCGAGCGTGGTAAGCAGATAGGTATCTTTGAATTGTTTGAGTTCCTCGGTACTCAGAAAACCGTCGAGCGGTGCGAATAATCCCTTCTGCATGAGCGGGGCCGCCTTGCCGAACGGTACCTTGACCAGTGAAATCGTCTTGGCGTTCTGCCGCAGGTAATATTCGAGGCTGTCGGTTGAACCGTAATGCAGCACCTCCACCTGCGACGGAACCTTTTTTTCGAATGCCCGAGCAACCTCGTTTTTGAAATACGCCTCCTGGTCAGCCATCATGCTGATGAGTACCCGCATTTGCGGACGCGGCGTGCATGCGGTGCAAACAAGGAGCGCACCGGTAAATAACCATTTTCCCGTTCCGACGATTCGCACTACTTCACTCCTACCGCGGATTGAGAGAGTAATACCTCGATTTTTTCATTCGCACTCCGGAGCCGCTTGACGAATATTCTCAGAAATTCAATACCGATCTGCGGATTTTCACGCAGTACATCCTGCAGATTTTCCTTGCAGATCCGTAAAACGGAACATTCCTGCAGTGCCGATACCGTTGCCGAACGTACCTCCTCATCGATCGCCGCCATTTCACCGAAACACTCCCCCTCCTCCATACGCGCCAGATCAACTGATCGTTCCCCGCCGACAAGCTTTGATATGGTTACCGATCCGCTTTTTATCAGATAAAGAGCATCACCGATGTCCTTTTCTTTTACTATCAATTCTCCCGGTCTGAAGTGAAGCTCCTCCGCAACAGCGGCAACGGCGCGCAATTCACTGGTGGTTACCGAAGCAAAGAGTGTACTTTTTTTCAGAACCAGTATTTTTTCGAGCAGGGCATATGATGCTTGGATATTCATGATAACTTTTTGATTATATCACATTTTACGGGGATAAAGGAAGGGTTTCGGGAGAGGATTCCAGTAAAACCTGATTTTTTAGTTAATCGATTAAAACATCAAGTATCTGTACCTTCTTTCCCACCAGGTGTTCCCCGCTATTGATACAGAAGGAAGATTGGTCAGAGTACTCCATTACCACTTCCACTCCGCCAGATACCTGCAGGTATTCACATTGCGAATCGTCATCTGCCGATACAACGGGTGGGACGCGATTTTACTCAGATTGCTCCTGGCAAGATTTTTCCGGTCGACGTTCCAGTACAATGCGCCCCTGGTATAGCGGATATCGATGTATTCTCTTCTCACCGGAAGGACATCAATAGTCTTTTCGGTATCTATTTCGAGAAACAGGTACGCCACGTCGGTTTTCTGCTCTTTGTCATTGAGCCATGATCGGGGAACCGCGCCCGCAATCCGTCGCATATCCCGTTGTGATAGGATGAGTACCGGTACAGCGAATCCGAATTCCGCCTCGATACTTTTTGCAACCCTTCGCCCGATACCGGCTGGTTTATCACCGGTGTCGAAAATGACATTCCCCGAATTGATATAGGTTTCAACATTCCCGTAACCCAGCGATTCGAACAGCGACTTGAGTCGTTTCATTTCGACACGATGGGTACCTCCGACGTTTATTCCACGGAGCAGTGCCGTATAGCGCATAACCGGATACCTTATCAGAATAAATAGCTGAGCCGAACCCCGTTCATGCTCAATTGCAGTTGCAGCCGCCGTTCGTATTCCATCTGCTTCTTCGAACCGATATTCCTGAGTACCGCTCCCGCTGCGATCATGGGAGGACCGAAAGCAATCCCGATCCCCCCCAGAAGATACGGCACTACTCCACTCTCATTTTCATCAATCAGCATTGAAATACCGGAGACCAGACCGATTATCGCCAGTGGTGTCACAATACCGCCGGCTGTCAGCATCGTGCCCCCGGCGACATTCATACGTGTGAAGCCGTCGAGTTTATCCTGCAGTACTCCAATAGTATACTCTGGATCCGAAGATTCCGTGTTTGAATTGGCGGATTCCGGTACAGCAGCTTGTTCCGTTTGGAGGGGCAATGGAGCAGGGAGAGGAGCAGGTAATTCAGCACCGTTCGTGTCGGATTGAGCGGACATCGAAAACGGAATGGCGAACATCACCATGAGAAGAACGATGCGTTTCATTGGTTTTCTTCTATCTGCCGATAATTGACTACTGAATAATCTCCGATCTGTTCCACCGTTATAAAAATAATTATACACCTTCCCGCTCCAGCGTTTCTTCGAGAATATCCACCACATCCTCGATCATTTTCGGACAGATCGTTGAGAATACTCCCTTTTCGGCCGCTTCCTTATGTTCTTCTTCGATGGATATATCGTATCCCAGAATGTTTCTGCATATGATGGTCCGGTTGCGATCCTCGAATTTCCCGATGAATTCGACCGTAAGCGCGTTCGCTTTCTGTTTGGTTGTGGTGTCTCCTTCGATGCAATGACCATATTTCAGCCCGAGTACCATAATCGCACCGGTCACTGCTCCGCACACCTCCCCTTTGCGCATACCGCCACCGAAACCTGAGGCGATTTTGAGTGCAGTGGTCTCGTCAAGTCCCGACTCTTCACAAAATACGGAAAGTACCGCCTGAGAACAGTTGAACCCTTTACTGAATGTTTTCACCGCTGCTTCTTTTCTACTCATTTATTCTCCTTCTTGTAAAGTTTTTTTCCCGTTTTTGCCTATCTTTACGCTTCCAGTATCAAAAAACGGTCGTCCTGCGGTGTAACTTTACGGGAACGTCGGGACCGTTATTCCTTCTCCAGTTTCCGCAGCCTGGATGAACATTCATCACTCCATGCACTTGTATCGTTGATGCACGCATTCAGAACTGCACGCGCTTTCGGCAGGTCGCTTTCGTTGTAATACCCTGTCGCCCAGTTCTGATAACATATCTGCAGATTGCCGGAATTGACTTCAGTATAGGTGCTGTTTTTATCCACCGCAATCTGTTTTTTACCGATGCGTATAGCCTCTTCCCAGTCACCATTTTCAAAATGGGCATGAAACGCTTTCCCGAGTGCCCATTGCATATTCTGTGCCAACTCAGGATCGTTTGCCAGATATGTGGAGGTACTGTCAATAAGCCGCTCCGCCTTTTCGAACTCCTTCCGCTCAGTGCAGTACTGAATGTAGACGAAGACGTTGTACAGTGCATTCTGAAGCAGCACCGTATCGTCCACCGCATCCCTGCCGATCTTTTCGAGGTAGTCGCGGGAAAAACGGATGAAGGCATCAATATCTTTTTCGACAAAAAGCACCATCTGCTTTTTTTCCTCAAAATAGCCGTACTGAAAACGGATGTCCTTTTCATCCGGGAACAGGGCGACCTGCTCCGCGACAAACGATTCCGCACCACGGTAGTGAGACGCTGCGGAAGCATACTTTTCTTTTTCCAGTAACCCGCCGATCCGGTTCGCCAGTTTATTGACCACCCCCCGCGACATTTTCATGGTAAATACGGTCAGGGTAGTATCGTCCGGCAGTGTTCGCTTAATATCACGCACGATCTCGCTGAAAAAACCGTAGACGGTATCTGCATCGGTACAGGTATCACGCGCAAGAAGCGTGTCGATCGCCTGTTCGCCTGCCGCAAGCAGCTGTTTGAGGAGTGATCGGGTATGCATCACCACCGAGCTGTCATGGTTGCACCGGTCCGGAATGAGGGCGATTCCGGGTAGAATCGTCCGGTGAAACCTGCGCACGGTTGCCATGGCATTTTTTTCCTCGAGATCACGCAGCTCGATACGGTAGGTGTTTATCAGGTCAATCTGATTCGGCACATTCGTATCGTCAATATAGGCCCGGTATTCAATAAGGCGATGCACATCTTCTACCGCCATCCGGCTGAAATCCGTATGCTGATTTTTCATATTGTGACCGATCAGCAGGTACGGTTCGACAACCTTTCTCACCAGATAATCGTCATACGTGTGATCCGCAATACCCCGTTTTTTAAACCAGCCCGATGACTGCTGCCGGTAGAAATCCTCATTATGAATCAGGTCAAACCCGTTCCATGCGGTCGTTTCAAGCTCAAGTTTTTTGCCGTCCGGAGCGGTAATCTGCAGAAAGGCATGTCCCCTTGTTATCACACCCTCAATCCGCATGTCGAACCATCGTCCGAGAATGGCATACAGCATTGCCGAACTTATGCAGTTGTAGGTACCTTTTTCGAACAGCACCGAAAGCTGACTCTGACCGAACGCATATCCGGCAAGCTCACCCGACGAATCCGCCGTCAGAAACTCCTTTCGCATGCGCTGATACAGCAGATTGCCCCGCTTCCAGAAATCATCCTCTTTTTCTACATCCGGCCGTACCGTCTCCACAAAGCGCGTAACCCGTTCATGGTACTTTGCAAAGGCGTCAGCTTCGCGGACATCGCCCGAAGCGATCAGCGCAAGCGAGAGAAGCTGATGCGGATCACCGTTTTTCACCTTTTCGATATTCTGAAGTACCTCCAGTTCAGGTTCCGTCAGGTGAAACCAGAACGGCAGCGGTGATCTGCCGTAATTTGAACGATCATATGAAAGATCCACGTTTTTGTAATCAAGCGTTTTGTTGAGTTGAAGAGGTGCAGAGCAGAACAGTAATAGACCCGTTATGACGAGGCAGGCATACCGTAGTGATACCATTATGGAACTCCGTTGCATCTGTTGTTGTTTTCCGCTATTAAACATATAATGATGGAAGGGGGTTCGGAAAGAATACGGATATCGGAGAAATCTGGTGCATAATTACTTCAGAATTCCTCATTACGGTATAATGTTAACAAGGCTTGCGGTGTTTCCTTGTGTTCCGGCAACGGAAAGCAGTACACTGTTTTGGTACACGGTAAAGGAACTTCAAAGAGCGTATCACAGCAAATAAAAAAACACTGTATCCGCATTCTATCTGAAGTAATAGATGTTTCAGGAGTCAGACGAATGAACTACTGCCCGCTGATTATTATATGCCTTACCTTTATCGTATCGGGAAACCCGTCACTGCGTTACCGGGAAAAAGTGTTCAATCAGGTACGGATCACCTCTGACGTTCTTTACGGCTCCAACAATAACTACAGGGGTGAGGTTACCGATCTGTATCTTGATGTATACGAACCGGTGGATGATACCGCCACGAATCGTCCCTGTGTGGTGTTCGCTCATGGAGGAGCATTCATAACCGGGCAGAAAACCGAACCGGTTACAGCAGCACTGTGCGAAGAGCTGGCTCTTCGGGGATATGTCACCGTGTCAATTCAGTATCGGCTGGGAACATCCCTGAATTATACGAGTTTTGTTGAAGCGATAGTTCGAGCGGTACAGGATATGAAGGCCGCGGTGCGATTTATGCGTGAACACCACAGTACCTACGGTATCAATGCCGAAAAAATCGCCGTGGGCGGAGTATCCGCCGGTGGAGTAACCGCCCTTCACTACGCATTCATGGACAACGAAGAACTACCATCCGAAGTTGATACCACTGTTCTGGGCGGGATTGAAGGAACCGGCGGAACTCCCGGAGTGAAATCGGACATTTCGTGTGTGGTGAATTGCTGGGGTGCAATTGGTGACACGGCGTTTATTCAGGCGGATGAACGTATTCCGGTTATCAGTTTTCACGGCACCGAGGATAATGTTGTACCCTACGATGCCGGTTTCGCCTTCGGTATGTCATTTCTGCCGCTTTATGGAAGTGCCGCCGTTGACCGGCAGTGCAGGAGACTCGGGATCACTTCGGCACTGCACACCTACGAAGGGATGGGACACGGTCATGGCGTCGACGAACGAATGGATACGACCGTTGCACTCACCAGTTCCTTTCTGTATGACAACCTCTTCACCGCAGCCCCGGTTGTTCAAACGCCCTCCCGGATACAACGCCTGCCGAACAGATCACCCGTCCGGATGGTTGTTGCAACGGGTAAAGCGAAAAAGGATTTCTTTTCAAAGAGGAATACTGCAGGAGCGATTTTCCGGCCGGATGGAAAAACGTTCGGAAATGCGCGATTGAACGGCAAACGTGCAGCATCAGGGGGATATCTCCTCAGGAGTACTCAAGTAGAGTAACCTGCAGCTTACCTACAGCAGTCCCGTGCTGAAATACCGTTCGGCCCGATCAGGAAGTACCGTTGCAATAATCCAGTCGGGATGTTGCTTGGCGATCTGACGTGCCGCCCACACGTTCGCTCCTGATGAGGTGCCGCAGAGCAGTGAGTTGCTTGCCGCAAGTTCACGTGTTGTCCCGATGGCATCGTCATCGGTCACCTCAAGAATGACATCGACCAGCGCAACGTCGAGAATATCGGGAATAAATCCGTCTCCGATCCCCTGTATCTGGTGCAGCCCCGGTTCATGGCCGAGAAGCGCAGAGACGTTTTTCGGTTCAACCGCGACAATCGTGACTTCCGGATTGTTTTTCTTGAGAAAGGTTCCAACCCCCTGAATCGTACCGCCGCTGCCGATACCCGAGACAAATGCATCAATCCGGTCGCTCGCCTGACGCCAGAGTTCCGGCGCCGTATACTCATAGTGTGCACGCACGTTATTGGGATTTTTGAACTGCTGGAGCATGATGCCGCCGGTCTTCGCAACAATCTGTTCAGCCATTCTTACCGCCCCGGCGATACTTTCATTATCCGGGGTAAGTACCAGATTGCCGCCCAGTACCTTGATGATGTTTTTGCGTTCTTCACTCATACCCTCCGGCATGACAATAGTGACCTCATACCCCTTGGCACACCCGACAAGAGTAATACCGATGCCGGTATTGCCGGAAGTCGGCTCGACGATCTTCATTCCCGGTCTGAGTGTACCGTCATGTTCCGCTGCCTCGATCATCGAGAGAGCGATACGATCCTTGATACTCCCGCCGGGATTGAGAAACTCCGCTTTCGCGATAATGTTTTCGTTGCGGAGCCTT
>JAFGHA010000243.1 GCA_016930275.1 Chitinispirillaceae bacterium | reverse complement strand
GGGAAGGGTACCTCCTGTGGTCTATGCAGGTCAGTTCAAACATAGGAAACTCTTATTGCAAGTGTGATACTTTTTGGGGTAAGGTCGGTTTAGGCGTGAGCAGGAAATTAAACTCGATTACATGGACTGGAGTGAGACTAGTTGCAGTCGGGGATTCAGGGTCAGTTTTTCTGTCTGAAAATGGGGCTACTTGGATAAAAATACAGATGGTAAAATCTGTTGATTTAATTAATGTCGCTTGGATTTCAAACCAAATCATGGTATTAATTACGCCGTTTGGACCAAATGACACAGTCTTATATACATCAAATAATAACGGAATAAGTTGGTCTTCCCTTCCCTTATTAGGAGGCTATGAGTCAATACATTATAAAGACAGTCTATTTGTCGCAGTTGGAGGTGGAGTAGTCGCGATTTCTGGCGATGGACTAATATGGGAATTAAAATTAATAGTAACTGATATTCACCTACACAGTGTTTCATGGTCAATAAACAAATTTATTACAGTCGGAACCAATGGTTGGATTGAGACATCTGCCATTTTTACATCAGAAAATGGTATTTCTTGGCAAATGATAAACCAAACAAGCGGTTTAGCCTTATATTATACCTTCAATGGGGACAAATTTAACATATCCGTCGGCCGATCCGGCACCATCCTCACCTCCCCTGACGCCGGAACCTGGACCTCTCAAATCTCAGGCACTACCCGCAATCTCCGCTGTGTAACCTTTACGGGCACGCAATATGTCGCTGTCGGCGATTCCGGTACCATCCTTACATCACCTGCAGACGATGTTTTTGTTGTGCGCTCTTCATGCAATCCTGGTCTTCGCGAACTTCCCATAAAAAGTACCGCAAACCTTCTGACCGTAGAGCTTCCTTTTTCTATGCGGGGATCAAGGGTTTCAGTTTATTCGTTGGCAGGCAAAAAGATTCCATCATTATCCCGGCTCAACGTACCGGTCACATTTTCCATCAATACCCGTGACCTTTCTCCCGGCGTTTACCAACTTGTTGTCGAGCGGCAGGGAGCGAAAGTGACAAATGCGTTTATTGTGGGGAGGTAGGCAAGGGATTGTATAGTAGCTTTGTTATACTGCAACAAAATCAATCAAAACGCCTTCTGCGTAAACGCAAATAAAATATGACTTATTGTTAACGTATGATGCGCGATTGGTTTACAGAATAATAACAAATTATAAGCAAATATAAAAGCGGAAACAATTCAAATGCGGTCTAACAAGGCGCTCAATCTGGACTGGCAACTCTGGCGTTTTGTTCCTGGCTTGTTAGGGGAAATCAGAAGTAAGTTTTTTAAGGCAGGAGATCCTTTATCGTTGCCAGCCAATTAGCGCCGGTGTTAGGCCTATAGATTTAAAAATACATTATATTGACATTGCCTCTACAATGCCATATATTTAATATATGAAAATATTTAAATGGAATGCCGAGAAAAATGAAATACTATTACAAAAAAGGGGAATTACATTTGAAGAAATAATACAGAAAATCGAATCAGGATCTAAATATATAGAAACCGTTCACCCAAATACTATAAAATATCCAAATCAGCGGATTATTATTGTTGAAATTGAAGAATATGTCTATTTGGTGCCATGCGTAATAAAAGGAAATGAATATTTCTTAAAAACAATAATACCGAGTAGGAAAGCAACAAAGAAATATTTAGGAGGGAAAAATGAATAAAATAAGGAATAATATAATATTAGACAAATATGAAAAAGAGATATTAGATGCATTTGAAAATGGAAAACTAAAACCATCTAAAGTTCAAACAAATTATCAAGAAATTGCACGAAGCACTATGAGAAAGAGCAGGAAAATTAATATTAGAATACAGGAAAATGATTTATCTTCACTACAACGCCGCGCTGCACGAGAAGGTATTCCCTACCAAACGTTAATTGGCAGTGTCCTACATAAATTCGCAAACGGCTATTTAAAAGATGTGGCATAACAACGCGCTCAATCTGGACTGGCAACTGTGGCGTTTTGATCCGTTCTTGTTAGGGGAAATCAGAGACCGAAATCGCCTGTCATGGAAAGGGCGCCTATTTCCTTTTCCGCACGCTTATGACGGTCATCGACATCGGTGCCCAGGACAGTAAGGTCATCCACCTCGACGAAAACGGCAAACGTCTCGGGTTCAAGATGAACCGCAAATGCGCGGCGGGTACCGGCGCCTTCATCAAGAGGTCGCCCACCGTCCCGCTATTGATATTTCGGAACTCGACGCCCTTGCGGAACGCTCGACAAAGAGGGTCGAACTCGGCAGCTTCTGCACCGTCTTCGCCGCCACCGAGGTCATCGAAAAGATCCGCGCGGGGGTGGCCGTCGAAGACATCGTCCGCGGCGCATACAGTTCGGTGGCGAAACGCATTGTCGAAATGGATGGCGTTGATGGAATGCTGGTAGCCACCGGCGGCGTGGTGGCGCACAACCCGTTCCTGGCGAAAATGCTGGGAGAGGCGTTTTCGGTTGAAGCCCATGTCGCTCCGGACGCTCAGTTTATGGGTGCGTTCGGCGCGGCTTTGTTTGCGCAGGAGAGTTATACGGCAGCGGTTCCGCTTAAATAATCACGCCTGTCGGCCGGGAAAGCCAGCACATCAATTGCCGTTTTCAGAGGAATACGGCGTTTGAAGTTCTTTCGGTGAATCATCGCTCCGTTCTGTATGTCACGCAATCGGTAATCACGTGATTCGAAAAAAGTTAAAAACGTCTCAAAGGTCATTTGTCGTTCCAGAAGCAGGTAGGTTCCCACTTCGAAAATAATATAAGGCCGGAACATTTCTATGAGGTGCCGGGCGCCCTCGAGCACATCGTATTCGAATCCGTCGGTATCGATCTTAATCAGATCAACGCGTTGCAACTCCGTTTCGGCCAAAAAATGATCGAGCGTTGTCGACGCGACCTTGTCGCTTGACATCACTATCCCCCCGTGAAGCGCATGGCACGGCGAGTCGCCGTTCAATTTCCAGCTTGAGCAGACCTGAAGCCCCGGATGGTCGGACACACGATCGGAAACGAACGTATTGACGGCGACGACTCTTTGCGCCAGTAAGGGATTCCGCTCCAGGTTCGCCTGCAGTTTCTGAAAAGCATAGTGCGTCGGTTCAAATGCGAAAACCTTTCCCTGCGGACAATAGTTCGCGAAGAGAAGTGTCATACTTCCGATATTCGCCCCCACATCCAGCACGACGGCGTCTGGCTTCAGTCGGTAATAGGGAGACGTGAGGATCTGCGGCTGAAACGCGCCGAAAAGGTACAGCGACAAATCAATACCCTCAGTCAAATCGACACGAAATCGAATACCGTTTCTTCTTATCTCCAAAAAACGGTCCTTTGTCACTATCCTTACCATCCAATACAGTTTTCTGGCGATGGCTATTTTCCACAAAGTCAGTGGGAAATAATGCTTTACTATTTCATAGGGAGCATTCATTAGCCTGAACAGGATGCGACATGGACAACTCAACCATGCGAACTTTTTCATCGTTTTTTCTCCAAAGCCACCAGGATTCGAAACGCCAAATACCGATCTAAAAAATGGATTTTTTTCTCAAGGATCGAAATTAACCTTACAGCCGCCAACGGAACAGGCGAAGGAAAATTGAATCCGCCGCTAAGGGGATAGGCGAAAAAAGAACTTCGATGGTGGACTACTTTTTCAAAGAAAGGGAACCGTTCGTGAAATCTGCGGTAATCCCTCTCAAACAACAGTGTCGCCACAGCCTGGTTTGCATCAATGGGAAGTGCACCCTCTTTCGCCATTTCATTATCCAGAGGATTACGTTTGAAATCTACCGGCTCTGCGTGAATAAAATGATAAACAGGCCAGGAAAGCAGCGATAACTGATAGGTAATTTGATTTTCCGGGAGCGGGCGGGCGTATAAAGATATTTCTTTTACAGTCACGCCTATTTTCCCCGCCAATTCCGCTTCCGCCGTCAGGACTTTTGCTTTCTTTGATAGAAAATATAGGTATCTTTCGCGTAATTGTCAAATCTGAGAATAGCTCTATCAGGGCTTTATACAAGCATTGAAAAATACGGGGATTATCATACGCAATTCTCCTGGAAGTATGCGTAGTCGAGAGACGGGCCAACCGGAAGGGGCGGCCCCGTAAATACAGCCGGCGGCGGCCTGGGCGCCTCTTTCCAGAGATTGCAGTGTCTCAGTATCTTCTCTATTGTGGCTGTTTCCTCGATAAATCCGACTATCTTCATCTCTCCCCCGCATTTCGGACACTTCAGAGGATCAACCTCGTAAACGGCCTTTATGAGCGCGGCCTAGGTTATTCGGCATTTTCGCCGAAACGGCGTGTCCGGTTCGGCCTGTCCGTCAACCGCAGCACTCTTTTTGTCCTCTCGCATTCCGCGTTTCTTATTCGAGTACCAGCCGTAATATCTTATCTGATGCTCTCCCTTGTTCGGGATATGCTGCGTCACTTCAGCCAGAAAGTCGAGCGGATCGTAAACCTCGAAATTGCGGGGTATGCCGGCCATAAGCGATGCGTCGCCGGAAAGGGGAAACGGCAGTCAATTGGGATGAGCGGCCCGATAAAGAATCTTTCCGTCGCTGGTGAGCTTGACCATTCGGGCAAGGCTGAACGGGCACCGCGCAATGTACTCGACGAGCCGCTGCATGCCGGCCTGATCGCCTTTCTCTATCTTTACCGAATTATCGACGCTAAACCCTGAGTGCCGCCAGGTCCGCATATTTGCCACGACCGTCTCGTTGATCTTCATCTCGTCCAGAAGCAGCCTGAACACTCGCTCTTGCCATAATTCCGCCGCGCGGTGTTTCCATATGTCGGGAATGTAAATAAAATGCCCGTTTTCCGTGAACACGCCCTCCGCCACGATCGCGTGGATATGACTGTGCCATTGTATCAGATGTCAATTCAATTAAATAATAAATAAAAGAAATGGAATAAATAAAATAGCCGCTAACAAGGCGCTCAATCTTGACGGTAAACTGCTGCTGTTCGATTTGGGAAAATTGGGAATAATATTATGAATAAAAACATATCGGTTCTAATTGTTTAGCAGTTTCCCGCAAATTAGCGCCGGTGTTAGACCGCATGAAAAATAAAGACATTGCAAACCCTTATATTTATATGTATATTTATAAGTATAAAAAGGAGTCAAAGTGCCAGTAAGTTCATTTGAATGGGATGAAAGCAAAAACGAAGAAAACATTAAAAATCATGGAATTTCATTTGATAAGGCACAAGATGCCCTTTTTGATCCAAACAGAAAAATTGCTATAGATATTAAACATAGCACAAAGGAAGAAACACGATATTATTGTTTCGGAAAAGTAGATAAAAATATTGTAACTGTTAGATTTACTTATAGAGTTGGAAAAATAAGAATATTTGGAGCAGGATATTGGAGAAAGGGAAAAAAAGAATATGAAAAGAAAAATTAGATACACCGATGGTCCGATAGGAGAATATAAGGTTATTTCTGACTTTTTGCCTTCACCTGAACAATTAATTAAAAAAGAAACAAATGTTAAAGTTACAATAAATCTACGAAAAGATAGTGTTGATTTTTTTAAAGAAATTGCGAAGAAAAATAAAATCCAATATCAGAAGGTTATCAGAGGACTATTAAATTCATACGCAGATTCCTTTTCTCATAAAAAAGCGGTCTAACAAGCCGCTCAATCTTGACGGTAACCTGGGACGTTTTGATCGGGGAATTTCGTAAGGATTTTAGGTATTTTTTACGGGTTTGAACGCTTCCCAGATTCCCGCAAATTAGCGCCGGTGTTAGAGCTAAAAGCGTTTTGATTTTTTTACCCGAAATGCCGAAAATTGACGATGAAATAACGGTGGGCCGGGAAAAATCAAAAAAGATTAGTACAGTAGTTTTGAATGGATTGGGGAAGATTCTATAAACAAAATTGCGGGGGGGGGGTATTTCTATCTGCAAAATGTGGATAGCGAACGGAGTTGAGTTTGTCATTATATGAGATAATACCGCCGGACAAAGAACTGCTAAGTGCTATCCATACTATTCCATACGTGCGATTTTCACCAGGTATATCTTTTCAGGCAGCCCCAACCCGCGAATTTTGCCGCAGGCGCCGCAATCGATCCTCCTGCGCGCTACAACTTTTCCCGTAAGATCGAAAAGGACCAGCGAAACCGGCCCGCCTTCCTGAAGGTCCGCTTCGACCGGACGATTTCCCAAAACCCTGCGCACTGCAGGTTTCGACCTTTTCGTCGTTCGCTCCTCTTTAACCCCGATCTGTCCCTCGGCAAGTTTCGCCACTTCGCTGCCGGCAAGAAGCACGCATCCAAGTCCGTAGTCGTCGAAGTCGGGAACGATAGCGCGCGACGGTGTCACATTCGTCACGCCCGATCCGTTATCGCCGGGAGAATCGCCCGTACCCTGTACATATCCCAGTCTACCGTTTGAGAAAATGGCGCTGTCGGCAATCGCTTTCCACCCTTTTTCTATGGTCGGTAAATAGTCTGCGGCATTCAGAAGGCCGTTATTGATCCCCCATGCCATTCCGTAAACAAAGAGGCCGGTACCGGTCACTTCGGGCCCGCCGAAATGATCGGGATCGGCCAGGTTTTCGTTCCAGAATCCGTCGCTGCGCTGCACTTTTTTGAGCGCGCCGGCCATTTCCTTCACTATGGTCTCATACTCCTCCCGATGCGAGTAGGCGGAAGGAAGTTCGTCGAGAACCCGCACCAGTGCTGCAAAAACCCAGCCATTGCCACGCGACCAGTAAATGTTCTTTCCGGCGGGGGATTTCGCACTCTTAAATGATGCGTCCCGCCACCATAGGCTGTCCGCCTGGTTGTAAAGACCCAGCGTGGTTCTAGAATATTTGAAAAGCAGGTGCATTTTGTCGAAATACTTGTTGTCGTCGTATTGCGCACCCAATTTGGCGAAAACCGGCATGGCCATCTGTATCGCGTCGATCCAGGTCCAGAAATTATTCGACGAATTATTCAGCATTCTATCGATACACGATTTGATATTGTTTATTCGTTCCGGTTTTTTATCCATGCGGTACAGATCGATATAGCCCTGCCCGGCGCATTGATTGTCGGCATTGGTGGTGGAAACATCGTTGTCGCGCAGATTCCAGGAGTGAAACGTTCCCCACTTTACGGCATGATCGAGCGCTGCGCTGTCTTTACTGACATTATAATAGGCAAGCGCTCCCTCGTAATACACCGCACGGGTCCAGATATTACTCGCGCGTCCGCCGGTCAGACAGTTGTTACAGGGATCGTGGTCACTGTCGGTAATGAAATAGTCGTTGGCCAGTTTTAATTTTTCAAGGATCTGCGCTTTTGACGGCAGTGTTTGTCCCTGCGTGCCTATCGATGAAACCAGGATGCAAAAAAAGAAAATAAGAGCCTTAAAAGGAACTAACGTTGTATTGTCTGATACCATTCTGGTTTTTTCCGGTTATTCGACGACGATTTTATTATAGCCAGGTTTATTTCCACATGATGCCGAAAGTATGTGGATACCACGGCGTACATTCGGCGGAAACTTTCCCTTGCCGTTATTCCACTGCCCTTTGAACACCACTTTGCCTTGAAGGTTCCACATTATAGCGGTTGCAGAACCGGAATGGACGGATGAGGCGCGATTCTCCCGCGGTTTCCTGAAATTTTCAGGTGCGCTATTGTCCCTGGATAACACTCCTGTTGAACCGGGGGTATAAAAAGTAAAATCAACCGCTTCCCAGCCGCTGTAAATGGTCCAGTTGTATAAGCGTCGATTCTGCGGCAGCGACGGTTTACGAGGCGGTGCGCTCAGATCACAGTCGCCGTTGGAATAAATCCACGCGGTGGTTTCGTTATACACAATAACCTCTTCTTTATCGTCACCCCCCAGGTCGGCATGCATGACAAAGTCGATATTTTCACCGGGATGGGTGAATGTGACGACTGCTTGGCCTTTGATGTTGTAAATCGTGGGGCTAGTGAAAGTCCTCCGATACGATAAAATCTGATCCCGTCCGTCGCCGTTCCAATTGGTAATACGTTCGGTGACCGAGAGCCAGCCGTAATCATCGCCGGTACGGTTCTCTTTCCAGATTAGCTTGCCTGTGGATGAGACGAAGATATTTGCGTCACGTCCCTGGTCGGTGCGGGGGCCGATGCGCTCCAGCATCGCGACTTCTCTTCCCGGCGAGGTGGTATCATAGTCACCCATGGCGATATGCTGTATACCCTGGCCGCTGGGGGTCGTGCTGTTATCCCGCCAGAGTTCTTCACCGGTCGAGGCCCGATACGCCACGCCTACCTGACTTGCCAGAATGACTTCCAGGCCGTTGTTGGGGTTATTGTCCATATCGCCGACCGTCACGGCATCGATATGCATGGTAAGGTTTTTAGCCGACCAGAGAACCTTGCCGTCATGGTCCAATAACTGCCATCCGGAGATATATTCATCCATTTTATCGTTATCGGCATTAAATGCATACCCGAAATGACACAGATTGTCGCCGGTTCCTTTTTTATAAGTCCAGAGTACGGTACCGTCGCGGCCGTCGATCCCCCAGATCTGGGTATACCTGGTTTTAACGATGAAGTCCTGCGGCCACTCCGTTCCCCGCAGATTTGCAATAATAATACAGTCGTTCGATCCTGATGCGCCAGTGGCAGATGTGCCTTGTGGAATGGGAATGGTGCGTTCGATCGAGCCGTTTCTGCCGTTGAGCACGGTAATCTTGTCTCTTCCGAAAGCGGCCAGGACCTCGGCCGCACCGTCGCCGTCGATGTCGTACACCTGCAGAGGAATATCAGAACTGGCGGTGTGCCCGGTAAGGGAGGGATTTCCCGGACGGGTGTATTGCCACAACTTCGTTCCGGTTAAATCGAATGCGGTTACACGCACCACCTCCTGAGGAGTATGCGCATCCAGCGAAGTTTGCGGTAATGGCTGGCCCATAACGATCTCATACTTGCCGTCACCGTTGATATCTCCCAGCCGCAGCCCGGGGCATCCGCCGGCGCCTTTAAAATCGATTGTCCGAATCAATTTCGCTCCGCCCGTTGGTTGTTGCGCCCCTGCAGTGAAAATCGACCATACACAGAACGTTATTGATAATGAAATGAATCGAATCATATTTAGTAAGATACCGTAAAGAATCGTTTATTTCCACAGCTGTCCAAAATAGACTGAAATTGGACGATTGTTGTTGAAAAACGATTCTATTCGATAAATTTTTGCTGTATTCAGAATCAGGTTTCCTTTATGACTCACCCCATGCTGTCCAATTTATCCCAGATTCAGACTCAACTGCTCTGCCTCTGGGGGTTGTATTGGCGGAGTGTTGTACGGATCATCAATCCAGGACATCAAGTCTTTATAGGTAAACAGATTCATCCTCAACAAAGTAGTCAGTATAGAAAGCGCCCAAGCAATTTTCGATTTGAGCTGCAGATATTTCAGCAAAAGAATCGATATCAATGCTGTCCAAATTTGCGTTTTAACGGCATTGGGGCTCGTGCCAACAAATGTTTTGATTTTCAAATATTGTTTGATCGCCTTGAAGAAGGTTTCGATATTCCACCGCTCCTTATAAATACCCGCGATTGTCGTTGCTGCAAGGTTCAGATTGTTGGTCAGGAAGGTGAAGGTCCGGTCATTCTCTTTGTCATAATAAGTAACGATGCGCAAATGAAACGGACATTTTTGCGCCGAGTAAAAGCCGTCGAGTTCGATAATTGCATCAAGGATAACATTGCTGCTATTGGGAACCGCCAGATACTCGGCGACATGATAAAAAGCATTCTCCTTGAGCCTGGTCACAAAAAACGCACCCATCCTGCACAAATCGCCGAAGAGCGAATAATCGATGTAGGCTTTATCGAACACCGTGATGGAATCCGGCGCGAAATTGAAGTTTCGCACGGCACGGGCTTCATGCCGTTTTCCATCAGTGATAACCGCATAATCGGGAAGGTATCCGTCATGGTCAAGCCGAAGGTGCAGCTTTATTGCTCCTTTTCTCGCTCTGAACTTTGCCCATTCATACATATTCAGGCACAGATCAATGACGGTCGCATCAATGCTGTAGAGTTTGTTCTTGAAACGAAACTTCCTCTTTTTTCCAATGGTCAGTTCCTGAGCCTTGCCCAACAAGGAAAAGAACACGGATTGATAAAGTTCCCAGGGACGATGTTCATTTGCATACGCCAAAGTCGATTTCTTTGGAGCCGTATTACCAAGATGAACCAGTTTGCCTGCACAGGTCGCGAGCCCTTTGGTAATCTCACTCAGGGAGTTGGCTCTGCCAATTTGGCAAAAAAGCATCGAAACGAACTGCTGCCAGCAGGAAAAGCCCTTGGCCTTGTATTCTGCTTGATGGTCGCGAACCATACGCGCGAACTCGTTTCGATCAAAAAGTTGCAACAACTGACTGAACAGACTGCTATTTTTAAGCATACGCAGGTCTCCTTGTGGTGGAATTTTTTCAGGCTTCGATACCAGAAAAATAACCATTCACCTGAGCCTGCGTTTTTTATTTCATAGACATTCTATTTTGGACGGATGTGAGATACAGACACTAATAAATTGTGAACAAGAGCCGAAAAATTACCAAATCAATTGCTGAACATACCTCTCCGTCCCGCTGGTGATCTGCCCGAAGTAAATTCCATGCGGCAGGGTAGTAATGCCGATTTTCGTGCGGCCCTGCATTACATCCCATTGGCCGACCTGCTTTCCCTGTGAATTGCACAGGATGAATTTTCCGGACTCACGTGTCTGAGCGGCAAATGGGAAACTGACTAACAACACGTTTCCCGCTCGACGCATCACACATGACTTCAAGGAATTCCGCATTGCGGGTGAAAAATGAACTCCGGTAACCGCATCCGGCACAACAGAGGTGACGGTCGCGGTTCCGTTAGATAAACCTGACGCCGACGCCGTCACCGTGATCGGCCCGGCTGTGGTGCCCATGCGCAAAAGCGCGGTCGCGACCCCTGCTTCAGCTGCTACGGTAACGCTGGTTCCTTCGGTGGTGGTCACAAGTGTTGCCGGGCCGGAGACCGTAAATGTCACGCTGTTTGTGGTTGTCTGAAGGAGCGTGCCTTTTGCATCAACGACCGACCCGTAAACGAATGCCATATCGGAACCATCAGCCCGGAGTACCGGCAGATTCACCGTGTCGATAAAAACTGATACTTTCGATGCTGCACCCGGCGTGCTGACCGAATGTGACGCTTTCACTTCCCCGCCCATCAGTCCCTCTGCAAGGAGTGTTCCGGAGGCAAACTGAGTATTAAAAGTATAATAGCGGTGCTCCAGGTGTGCACTGCTGTCTGCCACTGCCGCATCCGGGGACTGTGTTGCGACAACAGTGCCGTTGAGTGAGAGCTTCACCTGATCGCAGTTGCTGAATACCCGTACCCGCGTCGGTGATGACGACGTCCACCAGTTCATTATATACACCATGGGGCCGGAATTCACGCCCGGAATGATCACGGACGGATCGCGCTGGCTCTGATAAAAAAAGGCGGAAAACTTGGGAAGACGTGCCCAGTCGATTGCACCCGATCGTATCATGCTGCCGCTCTGATAATCGATTGCCGTCCACACGGCGTCCCCCTGGAGAGCAGTTTTGGCTCTGTTGGCATTGAGAGACCAGTAGTGATTTCGGGCAAGTTTTGTCATTTTCGCTTCACTGTTTCTGCTGCAGCGATCCCCCCCGCTATTGAAATCCCAGTCCCCATATTCATTAAAAACCATGGGTTTTGAAGTGCCGTCTATACAGCCCCGGCCGTTATGCTGCGATGAAGAAGCTATGACTTGATAACCATAGCTGGAGCCGTAATTTCCGCTGCAGCTCATAGTCGGCTCTCCTTCTGTATACATCTGATTGCCGGGATACTCCTCTGCTGCCGCTGCCGCGGCCTTATTGCTGTAGTCGACGGGATCGCTGCTTTCGTTATGGGCCGTTTCCCATATAATGATGGAAGGATTGTTACGGTGGTAGCGGATTGCGGCCCTGAGCGCCGCGATTGAGTTGTTGACAAAACTGGTACTTGTTGATTTGTACTGCCACCCCGGCATCGACATCATTGACATAAGACCGACCTTGTCACAACCTGCCACAAACGCCGGAGATTGAAAATAGTGCGACATGCGTACAAAGTTGAAGCCATATTCTTTCAAGCGGAGAGCATCTGCATGCTGAAGCCGGGCCGGCGCTGCATTACCCACATAGGGATAGTCCTGATGCCTGTTGCCGCCTCGCAAAATCATGCGTTCGCCATTGATCCTAAAACCGTTCGATTTGGAAAAGGAGATCGTGCGTATGCCGATAGACGTGGTGCAGGTATCCTTAAGCGTGGAACCATCGCTATATATCTGTGACTTAACCTTATAAAGATACGGCGAGGAGGGACCCCACAGGTGCGGAGTCGAAACCGTAAAGTTCTGCGTAAAGGTGTTGGAAGCACCGGTTGCAATATTAGCTGCCGGAGTGGAATTGGTGACGACAGTCGCTCCGGCGGCATCAACAATGGTAGTTGTCAAAACGCATGACTGCGCACTGCCGCCCTGGTTGGCCACATGAGTTTTTACCTGTACTGTCGCAGAAGAATTGTTCACTGAGGGATAGGTTACAAATACACCGCCTCCCCCGGCAATGTTTGCCACCAGAGGATGGGTAATATGGAGCGGATCACTGATATGCAGGTAAACGTCCCGGTAGAGGCCGCCCCAGTATCTGAAATCCGGCGATGACCTTCCGGGAGGAAAATCGGTGCTGTAGTTGTTGTTCAGCCGTACCGCGATAACGTTTGATGAAGTAAACGACAGCTTACTAGTTATATCTATAGCGAACGGATCATATCCGCCCAGGTGTTTGGTAGCAAGCGTGCCATTGACATAGACCTCCACGGTCTGCATTCCACCCTGGAATTCAATGACTACCTTTTTCCCCTGGTAGGCTGCCGCGGTAAACGTCTTTCGATACCAGCAATAGCCCGAAGGACATGACCCGCCAGGGGTAACCAGACTCATGGGGTGCGGAAGATAAACCGTTGTCCACGATGCGTCGTTGAAATTTGTTGCCTCTGCACCCGACACATCGCCATTGCGGTACTTCCATGCATCACTGAAGCGGACTATCTGTGCTGCGGCTGCAGTGAATACGATACCCGACACTAGCAGCAGTGCAAACATATACTGCACCGCTCCGGTTTTCAGGAAGCTCATGACTGACCGGCAATATAGTGCTTCACAATCGGACGGATGTATAGATTCTTTTTTTTTACACATAAGATACTCCGGGTAAAGGTTTTTTTTAGGGAATATTGTTCTTTACATACATCGAGCATTCCAGGACATTTCCATTTCCGCCGATTACCGTTTTTCCGGCCTCTTGCGGACGATTACTTGAATCCAGGCTAAGATTAATTATCCTCCGTGAAAAGTATTCTTTACTCATAGTAATTCTCAAAACCGCCGTTTTACAGGCAGTCTGACAGTACTTTTTTACCGATAGTAAGCATTTCCACTACAGCCATAACGCTCTATTTCGTGATGTACATACCAGCTGAGGGCAGTGATGTCGATACAACTGGGTACCTCCTGCCAGATATAGAATACACGCCAAGACCAGTCCTCGCGTTCGTGCTCTTATTCGCGAAACAGGACCGTGAGCGATATCCTGAAAACACGGCGCGTTTTTCAGACGCCGCCGATACAGCGTTTCTAATGGCCCGGTTGGTCCATATACCGTTTACCTCTGTAATAAATCCGAATTCGTAAGCACCCAGATCCGGCGCGACGGCGGCATAGGGCAGACCGACATCCAAGCCTTTGTCGATCATTCTGCTACCTGCCGCGAGTTTTAGGAAATCAACGTTCGGCAGGCTGCCGTCGGCCTGGCGGGGTCCCAGCATGCCGGAGAGCACATCAAGATTTTGGCCGGTCACGGTCATGCTCGGGTCGGTAAGGCTTTTAAAATCGCCCGTCGCCGGGGTGATGGATAGGTCCCATGTGTTGCTCTTCGTATCCACCCCATTCATATAGGAGTTCTTATTCGGAAAACCGATGTTGTTCCTCATGATGTGCACCTTCGATCCGGTCAGGGTAACACCGTCGGTTCTGTTGCCGTTTGCATCCCAGGAACTGGCCAGCATGTTATATTGAGTTCCATTGCTGTAGGACGTGTTATTGTACCAGGTATTCCCGCCCGCGGAATGGTTGGCATAAAAACCGGATGCTCGATTCTTCCAGGCAACGCAGTTCGTAACGATATGCCTGATGCCGGTTTTGCTGCTGCCTATCTTAAAACCATTGCCGTTTCCCGCCGTGCCGGTTCCTGATTTTACGTACCCGCCACCCATGGCATAACAGTTTTCAACGATGACCGGTACTTCCTGCGAGATGAAATCGTAGCCGTCATCAGAATTCCACCACGCGCGGCAGCCCCTGAAAACGGTGGATTTCCCGGTGGTTTGGTAGTGGACGCCGAAACCATCGGCGTTTTCTCCATTACCTTGATGCGAGTATGGATCGTAATTGTCGTGAGAATCACAATTGATGATTTGGTGGCCTCCGGTAGTGGTGTGGATGAAGAACCCCGAGCCGAAGTTGTGGTGAATGTTCAAGAGCTCGAATATATCGTCGTGGGCGTTACCACCCACGCTTATCCCCGTGTTGGAACGGGTGTTCATTGGGACATTACATACTTCGAAGCCCTTCAGGTGCAGCCAGGCGCCGTTAACGACAAACCCCTGTGTATAGTTGGGGTCGGACAGTATCCTCAAACCAGCGAAATCGAAAACAGGGGTCTCCCCAGGGTAGGCGAAATAACAAATTCGCTTCTCGTTCGAGGTTCCGCTTTTATTAAACAGCACTCCTGCGGAACCGCTCGCGAGCTGCACGATTTTATAGACTCCGCCGCGCACATACACCGTATCGCCGGGTCCTGCGGCATCAATGCCTTTCTGAAATGTAGCAAAAGGCTGAGATTGTGTTCCCGAGGCTGAATTGTTACCGGTCGTAGCGACATAATATGTTTTAGATTTGACGACTGATATAGTCAGCACAATGATTACAAATACAGGTACTATTTGCCTGGAGATCCGGGCATAAAAATCCAATAAAGCATCTGTTTTTCTCATTTCAGCTCCTTTTGCGTTTTCGAACCCATGCTTTTAGCTCATAGGTGCCGTTTGGAAGATTACCCTATACCGTTACCCGCGAAATCGGACCAGCGGTCGCCGCAAAACAAGACCGAGTATCTTTTGCACCGTTTACCGTTATAAAAAAACCAGTCTGGGTCACGTGACAGAAATCAAGATCGGAATTAACCATGATCCCCTCGGAGGAATACTTTTCCCTGAATCCGTTATGAAATCAACATTTATTCCTGTTTAACAATCCCATGCATCGCTCGGACAGTCCGATTTACTATAAGCGATACGATGTAATAACCGGGTGGCAGCGTACGCTGCATTTTTGCGCCGTTAACGGTATTTATTCCCTTCATTCCTTTGCCGTGCAATCGTCCCATCAGCCGCCCTGTAACGTTGAAAAGTTTAATCTCAAAACCGGACTGCTCCGGAGCGGTGAAGCACAAAGGTCCGACTCCATTGAGCCAGGCCGAAAGGTTGTTGATCGAGTACCCGTCCCGCGATTCCGGCCGCGCCGGACCTGCCGTAGACGTGATCCCTGCCAACCCATAGTCCTTGTACATCTGGTCGTAGAGGGCGAGTTGCGATGTCGGCACCCACGAATTGCCGGATCGGGTCACGAGGGCACCCGTGTTCCAGGAACTGCTTGACATGGTTGCTTCCCAGAAATACGTACCGATCCCCGCCTGATTCGGCAGGTTGAAATTGACATCGTTGATCTCGCGGATAAAACCCCCGATTTCCGCGGCGAATATTTTGATATTCGGGAACTTGGCGACCAGGCCTTCCTGCACGGTTTGCCAAATCCTCTTCGAGTTGGTCGCGCTGTTCTTATCACCCTGGTAGGTCGCGTAACAGGACTCGCCGAAGGCATCGACGGACGTATACTTCAGCGCATTGGTCAGCCAGGTGACGCTGGTTGAGAGCGCCGATTTCCCATCCGTATGGTCGCCGCCTTTGGCGATGTGGAAAGAGGTCATAATAGTCGAATCGACTTCGTTGACCGCGTCTACCCCCGCCTTCAGCAGGGCGCCGAGATTATCCCAGTTCGACGTTTTTCCGTTAACCGGGTTGGTGCTTGTTGGTTCTCCTCTGGAGTCACAGCGATGGATGAGCATGCCCGGGGTCGTTTCGTTGCCAATTTGCACCATGTCGGGGCGGGCGTCGCCCGCAATGAGCTGCGTTATGGCGTCTTTGGTGTAGTCATGCACGGCCTGGGCGAGCTGCGCGATGGT
>JAFGHA010000242.1 GCA_016930275.1 Chitinispirillaceae bacterium | reverse complement strand
TCTTTGCTGAACCACATGACCGGAACGTCGATTTTGCTGATGCTCTGGTAGCCTTCCTTGGCGCCGTCGTAGGCCTGATCGCTCGGACCACCCTCGACGAAAAGCACCGGCGTTTGAATCATGTCGTAGAAGGACGGGTCTGCACCTTTCATGCCGCTGCTCGTGACCCCCCACGTGGTGATGCGCGGATCCATGACCGTGCCCTGGGCCATCAGCCCGCCGCACGAGAAGCCGTTGGAAGAGATCTTCGTTGTATCGAGACTCTGGTAGTACGCGCTGCAGGGTTTCCTGTTCTCGGCAATGGCCCAGTCGATGTACGCGCGCAGCGGTGCGCCCATGGCCTCGAGTTTCGATCGGTCCATGGTAATGCCGCCGGTGCCGTTTGGAATGCCGTCCGCAACGACGAAGTATCCATGCGAAGCGATCTCGGCCATCGCCGTCGAGTTCGACAGTCCGTTTTGAGTGCAGGCACCCTCTCCCCAGACAAAAATCGGGTAGTTTTTCCCGGGCCCCAGGTCCTCAGGCCGGTAGATGGTGCCCTTGTTGATTCCCGGATCGGAATTCGTCTCGATGACCACATCGTGCGGTCCGCTGCCGGAAGCACTGTTGTTCACCTTTTGTGAGGCGGTACAGGTTCCGACATCCTCCATTGCAAGGGTAACGTTCACGGTACCTTCATACGACGTGATCGGTATTTTTTTGGTCACGTATCCCGCCGCCGAAACTTCCAGTTCATCATCAACAGCCAGCTGTTTGGCCAGTTTCCCGTCGGATGATGCAACCGTCGAAGCTGAAGCGGTACTCTGACCATTGGCGAACGGCAGAAAACGGAAACTTGCGGTACGTTGTCCGATGGAGACACGGATCACCATCATGTTCACGGCCAAGCGGTGCTTCACTACGTCGAACCGGAAATCGCCGGTGGTTGCGGATTTCTCGAGAATGTTTTCCAGCAGATTTCCCCGGATATCGAAGAGTTCCACCCGCACCTGATGCGGTTTTGCACAGTGTACCGTAACAATACCGTCTCTCAGCGATATTGCATCGGTTCCCGAAAGGATCGTCATGTTATTTACCGACGATATCTCGGCGCTGAGTGAATAGGCACCCTCTTCATCGGTCGTATCCGCCAGGTTTTTTGATTTGAGCTGGACGACGGCGCGGTTTATGCCTTTACCGCTTTGGTCCGTCACTTTTCCATTTATCGCTATGGTTTGCGCCTGCAAATGGTTTCCAATCGCCATGATCAAACACATTGCTGTTATCCGATACATAACTACCTCCCCCCAAAAAAGGCTAAGGATCAATCCATAGCAGTAAATCGACTGACATGTTTTTCATACGTCAAATGTTTACTTCCAAATCACTTTTTCGCCTGAATGTCTCCACTTCTCACTGGTAAGTCAGCCCCGATACTAGATGAAAATAGGAGACTCAATGTTAAAAATGCAAAAATTTAGCAAAGCTGCAGCAAAGTGATGCCGCATGATTGCGGGGACGGTAAAACGTATCGGTACTACATCATTCGTGCAGATTACTATGAGACAGTTAATAAATGATAAAAACATCACCATGCTTGGAGTTCACCTTCCTCCGCCCGTCAGATCCTGCAAAAATACGACCGATACTTCTATTTTCGAATTCCCGAAATATGTAAAGGAAGGCGTATTTTCAGATGATATCGGAATCGTGCGAAAAAATGATATCGCGATTTTGGCAGGAGATTTTAACGCACTTCCAAACAAAAGGTGCTGAATTCAATTAAAAATGCCGGATTGATTGATTCGTATAAAAAAATGAATGTTTTTCCGGGACCGACCTGGTCGCCGATATCATGGATTCCGGCGTTTTTAAGAATCGATTACATTTTTACTTCACAGAAACTTGAACTGGTTACGTCAAAAAAATTCAAATTGCCTAGATCAGATCATAGTAGATTAGTAACGGAAATTAATTTGAATAAATAAGCGTAATGGGTGACCTTCTGCGGGTGATTGAGACAACCATTGTGTACCATAACCACCCGTCGTACCGGAAATCAGACAATAAAAAGAGGGCCGGATGAAGAAAAAGACAGAACTGATCATTTTTTATCTCCTGTTTGCCATAGCAGGCATTTCGTGTAAAAAAGATTTTACCGATGAAGAATATGAAAAAACATATTCATAAGTCTGAAATGGAATATGCAATGAAGAACGGCAGTAGCGGAGTTATTGAGAAATTAAAGGAAAAGGGATATTATCCTTATAGTGACCTGGACAGGGATCCTGTTTTTTAAAATCAGGAAAAGAGCAGGCGAAACGGGTGCATGTAGCATGTGGTTGAAAAACAACCATCCTGTGTCACGGTCACCCCTGACCGTGCACCAGTAGTAGTGAAGAAATAAATTGGAAACCGCTTTCCATTATATGTAGTGCCTGTTCAAAATAAGGTACTTTTCAGGTCTTTGATCAGGACGCCCCCTAAATCCCCGAAGGGGGACTTGTAAAGTGTTGATTTTAATAAAGCCGTAATCTATAAAAGTCCCCCTTCGGGGGATTTAGGGGGCGTAAATGTCAATTCTGAACAGATACTATGTAGTGCCTCAACACTTCTTGGGAGGGATAGTCAAAATGAAAAAACTGATTGTACTGCTTTTCGCCGGGATGGTCCTGATTCCTGCCGTAACGGTCAATGCCCGGTGGGTGAAAACAAACGGGCCGGGAGGGGCCACCATCAGATTTCTTGCGAAAGGCTCCTCGGCAATTTTCGCCTCGACCGACCACCAGGGCATATTCCGTTCAACCGACAACGGAGAGACCTGGTCTGCAATGCCGGTCTCCGGTCAACAGTATGATAATACCGATGCATTCGTCTCCGGAGGTTCGGTCTCATTCGCTGTTCAGGCGGGATCGATATACCGTTCATCCGATAACTGTGCGACATGGTCCAACGTCTGCGCATCGATCGGTGAAAACATTTATGTAAAGGCTCTGGAAATGAATGCGGACTATCTGTTCGTCCTGAGCGTGAATAACGGTGTATTCCGGTCGGCGGACAGCGGTGTTACCTGGACTGCCGTCAACGACGGGATAGACGATATCAATTCACTTGAATCCATCGTTGTGATGGGAAATAACATTTTTGTCGGTGGCAGTAAACATGTGCCCAGCGGCTCTAACCACGCCGTTTTCCGTTCGCCGGACAACGGGACAACCTGGAGTCCGTCCGATTCCGGGATCGCCGACGCAACCAGCATATACAGTTTAATGATCAGTGGTCCCGACATTATAGCCACGACGAACAGGGTTGATTTTTACCGCTCCAGTGACAGCGGCGCAAGCTGGAATGCTTTCAATTCAGGTTTCCTGCGATCAAATCCGTCGATGGATACGAATGCATTCTATGCCGCCGATATTTTCATGTCGTCGGAGGGCTCCATGCTTGTCGCCGGGCAGATTTCCTATCCTCCGTCACCTGTTTTTCTTTCCGATGACAACGGATTGAACTGGTCCGCCATCGGCTCCGGCCTTCCGATGAGCAGGATAACCTCTTGTCTGGTGAACGGAACTACCATTTTTGCCGGAAGCAACTATACCGGAATCTTTCGTTCCACCGATAAGGGCGAGAGCTGGGAACCGGCCAATTCGGGAATCACGTGCACCACTGTTTCTTCTCTCGTGGAAAGCGGAGAATCCGTTTTCGCCTCCACCTACGGAGCGGGGGTCTTTGTTTCCGCTGACAATGGCATGAACTGGACCGTGTTCAATTCAGGCCTCGCCGCTCTGTATTTTCTTTCTCTGGCGATATCGGAAGAGTACATTTACGCGTGCAGTCCCGGGGCCGGCATTTTCCGCAGTCCCCTTGACGGTGCGGACTGGGTGTGCGTCGATTCGAGCCTTCCCGTCAGAAATACCAGGTCTCTGACGGTGTATGACGGCAACGTCTTTGCGGCGAACGACAGCGGTTTGTTTTTCTCCGATAACGGTGATCACTGGACCGCGGTTGACGGGGTTCCCCCTGGCGACGGAGAAGCGATACGGACGTTTCTGGTATGCGACGAAACGCTCTTTGTTGGAGGTGCAGCGGGGCTGTTTGTTTACGATCGGGAAAGCACCGCCTTGAGGAGAGCCGGTTCGTGGCCGGCTGACAATCCGATAACCGTTTTAGCGGGAAACGGAAGCCTCATTTTCGCGGGAACCGCCGAAAACGGTTGTTACGTATCCACCGATAAGGGCCGGAACTGGGATAAAACTACGTTGCCGCACCGTTATACCTTTCCCTCTACCATACCCGAAACCGATTTGCTTCCGGTCACCGGCCTTTCCATTCGCGGAACGATCGTCGTTGCGTCGATACCCGGTCCCGGCTTCATGTCATCCGTAGGGGGCTGTTATCTTTCCGCGGACAGCGGCAGCAGCTGGACCTCCATCGGTCCAGATTCGTCAAGTCATACTTCGATAGCGAAAATACTTCTAAGGGACTCCTGTATACTGGCGGGGGCATACGAAAGCGGTATCTGGCAGGCATCGATACCGGAAGTGTCGAAAAGTATACACGGTTCCTTCAAAACGGAATTGAACCGGACACCGCAGGTTTCTTTACAACGGGCCGGGCGTGCAACCGTCACCTGCACGCTTGCCCGCACGGCCCGTGTTGCCGTCACCGTTCATACCTTGACCGGCAGACTGGTCGCATCGCCGGTGGATAAAAAACTTCCTCCCGGTTCCTATCGCTGGCACTGGAATGGCGGAGTCACATCGGGCCTGTATATTGTTCGCCTCACAACGGGAGACCGGGTCTTTTCAAGGATTATCACGCTTACACGGTAACGATACACCGGTTCCTGGTTGAACGCAGTCCCGTTGTCCCGACGCTGCCGGAACGGTCCGGATGGAATATCGTGCCGGTTGCAAATAATGTTGTATCTTGTCTGAGGCGTGCAAAAACGCCAGGTTACCACCTGATTGTTTAATGCGGCTTTCAACAGGGTGCTGTGCAATGGAATCAGTAGAGGTTACGCTTCCGCAGAAAAAACCGGTTGCGGTTCAGGCACATGCCGAAACAATCGTTGAAGTTTTTCTCACGCAACCGGTTGGTGATGAAAGTTCGATAGATGATCCGTTTTTAAGGCCGGTGTTTTTGCCGCAACCCGCAGTCGTCTGATCCGCCTGACGGGAGAAGGCCGCTTCTCCCGTTTCCTTTTGCCCCCGAAACTGCCACCGGCTGCTTGTCAATGCGTCAGATTGCCCCGGGTCATTTGCATTCATCCGACAACGGTATCCGGAATAAAGAATTATAACGGATGAAAATGAAAAAGAGCAAAGAAGAGCGATGCGCTTTATATTAATAACGTGGATAGAATAAACGGGTTATCAGGTACATAAATCACAACTCGTACCAGGACATTCGAGGGTCCTCACCGCAATTCCCCCCTTCCCTCCTCTGCTGCGGTGAAATGAAGGGAGATACCAATGTTTTCACGGCTGAATCGGCGTATTCTCTTTGCCGGTGCACTCCTGCTGGGGTGTATTCAGGGGCTTTTCGCCCAGGATAATCAGAGTATTTATTTCAAGTACTGCGTCATCCATCCCCGGTCGGACTGTTTTGATCCGGATCCCGGTGCGGTTGATTCGGTCGGCAGGGATGTCAAGAATCTCGGCGGTAATTACAAATTCTGTCTAAAAACGGATACTATTATGGGCATTGCTCCGTTGCGGGTGATTCTCGTTCTCGACCGGTCGGGAAGTATGTGTAATATGACGGGCGTGTGCAGCTGTTCAGAAGGAGACGGTTCGGGCTATTGTATGCAGAATGACACGACCAACCAGCGCGTGGCGGCCGCACATCAGTTCGTCGACAGTCTGAGGGCAAAGAGTCCGGCCTCGGAGGTGGGAGTTGTACGATTCTGGGTGCAGGCGGAGGCTCTGGGGGTCCGTTCTCTTTCTTCCGAAGAAAATGTCGCCCAGCTGCATGAATGGATCGATTTGGCGAGCTGCGAAAGTCCCCAGGGTGACCTCAACCGGGCAACCGGGGATTTGTTCAACGGAACGGACATCGGTTTTGCACTGGAGACCGCACTGGAGCTGTCGGATTACGACTATGCCAATATGGATGCATCGGTGCAACGTCATATCATTCTTCTTACGGACGGTGCGTGGGACGATGTGGATACCCGTTCTCCCGATGTGGTGGTGAACAATTACACGACCTCTACGGGGCACCCGCTGCCGACAATCCATGGCGTGTTTCTATCCGATTCGGTATCGCATGAGTTACACGGCTATCCTCCGCAGGGCTGTTCGATTACCGGAGACGTTGTCGATCTTACCCAGCTCGAATATGCCAGTGTGACACTCACCGGGGGAAAGTTTTTCCGTGGGTCAACACCGCAGACAGTGGTTTCCAATTTCGACTCACTTCTCAACATGGTTATAGAGCCCATGGCACGAGAACTTGTCAGTATGAAGGTGTCGAACCTGACCAACGGTCAGAGCAGTACCGGATCGGACATCCGGACCGTTACCGATGCGGTGGATAATGAAACCCATTATGAGGCGACTATCGATAATATCGCTCTGGTTGACGGTATGAATCAGATAGAGGTAACGCAGGTAATCACCAACCCGAGCACGGGGATCGATTCCACGGTTATCTCTACCGTAACCATCTACCGTGACACCAACTGGACGTCGACCATCATTCCCGAGGAATACGAGGAGTTCTGCGTACTCGATTCGACCACCATCAGTATCACGGTAACGCCGCCGCTGGTGCGGGTCAACGAGCCGTTCACGGTGCAGTCAACGGTACGGATGAAAGATTATTTCCTTCTTAACAATATAGAAGTACGGGTGTTCAAGCGTTTTCCGGATACCGATCAGCATTCCGTCGCCGTTTTTCATTTCGAGGAAAATCTCGTCAACAGTGCCAACAGCGATGCGGCGGGTACCGGAACGGTAACGTACACGTCTACCGGAGCGCTGTTTGATTCCTACAGTCTATCTGAGGGTACCTTCAGTGCGTCAATCGGGAATCTTCCGAATGATTTCACCCTCGAAGCATGGGTGCAGCCGGTAAGTGGAGGCGCTGCCGCTGAGATCTTCAGCGGCAGCGGCAATTCGTTCAGTATCGATGCCGGGGGATTTTTACTGTTTTCTTCCGGCGGCACCCAGATCGTGAAATCAGCAGTCGCACTCGATCCGGATGTCTGGTCGCATATCGCCGCGGTGAAAACCAACAATACCGTAACGCTTTTCATCAATGGTGTCAACTGCACCAATTCGGCTGATTTTTCCGGTACTTTCGCGGGTGCCGTGACCATCGCATGTCCGGCGGGAGGCCTGCTCGATGAAGTCCGTATCAGCAATGCGAGCCGGCTGCGCGCGGATGCGGCTCCGTTTCTGCGGCTGGATATCCCTTCGGTACAGAACATTTCATGGATACTGGGTGCACAGCCTGCCGTAGTGCAGCCCTATCTGACACTGACTCCCGACATGTGGACAAACGGAGATATCCTGTTTCAGTTCACGAGTCCGGAATCGGGAAGACTCGTGGTCAACTTCCAGCACCAGGGCACTCCGGAGGCGCAGTGGGGTAAAAACGGCAATCCGGTGACGGTGGCGGCTGATCTCGAGGGGCCGTACATCACCAGGGGTGTTTACAGCAACGGACCGCTGAATTCGCTTTACGATACCCTGGTGGTTTTCTTTTCGGAACCGGTCCGCTGCGATTCCCTCAAGAAAAGTGACGATCCGGGAAGCTCTTTCCGCGTTTATCATGACAATGCGGTGAAACAGGTATTTGCGGGATCCAGATATTCCGAACGGGATCCCTGTCCGGCGGGTAATCTCATCACGCAGGCGACCATTATCGTTCAGGCAAGCGTCGACGGGATTTTACCGGGCCGGGACAGCATTCTGCTTGTGGGAACCGCAGTCGATACCGCCGGTAACTATCCTGATACCACACGGAAGGGACCGATCGTATGGGGCCCGGGGGCGGGAATTCAAATTCAGGTGCTCCAGGGTGATCCTCGAGCGCCGATGCAGATCACCCCCGGAGTCGCCGCCCGTACCGGAACGACGGAACGGGTCGGCAAGGTCGTGGTGGTTGAAACGCGCGGACCGCTGATGGAGTGGCCGGTACTCCCGAACGGTAAAAGAACATTCGGAAAAACGGTTATTTTCGATGTGGTGGGCAATGTGGTCGCGGTTGATGTGCCGCTTATTCCATTCGTGAATCGAGACCGCAAATATTTCATGGTATGGAACGGCCTCAACCGTTACGGGAGAAAAGTCGGGGCCGGTGCCTACCTGCTCAGAGCGACGGTTATCTATGAAAGTGAACCGGAAAAATACGTACCACTGGAGACGAAAATCCGGTTGAAGTGGGGCGCCGGCAAATAGCCCCTGGCCGTGAACGGGCTTCGTGCCACGCACGCGTCTACTTTACGGGTTATTGAACAAAAACGTCGTGTGCCATGGTCGCACTGCGGTTGCCGGTATCAACCCGAAGGAGAAAAACGCCATTTCCGCACAATCGTTCTGGTTCCGTATTCCTGAGCCCGTCAGAATGGGAATCGTCGCACTGGCCGGTACAACCGTGGGGTGGGTGACGTATGAACTGCTGTTTCTGGTCAACCCGCTTGCCGTGTGGCGCGCGAGCACCACGTGGATCATCGGATTTCTGATCGGAGTCATACGGCAGCACGCGCTGCACCGGTACTTTACTTTCACCGAACGCGGGGCGTACTGGCGTACGCTTCGTCGCGCATACTTGTATTACCTCTCCTGTGCGGTGATCACGACGGTCCTTAACGGCGTGTTAACGGAACGGTATCATCTGCACTACCGTGCGGCATGGGCGATATGCACGCTGTTTGTCGCGTTGATGAGCCTGTTCGTACTCAAGCGGATGGTGTTCCTGCCGGCCGGAAGCACCGACAGGGTTTATACATCGTCGAAGAACTGCGGAACGGAAACTGAATAACACTGATCGAGCGGCAACGGTCATCGTACCGATCCGCCGGTCGTCCGCCGCAGTTCACGAATAAATATCGCTCTGTTCAGGATTAACCTAAATGGGACGATTCCCCTTAAGGATTAATATATTTTTCATCTATCCGGAGTATATATATAGATACTCTCACAGGATTTCCTCCGGAGAGGTACGTTTGAAAGGGGTTGTGTATGGGATTTCTCGGCGGGCAGGAACTGATCATCATTCTGATCATCGTGATTCTGCTGTTCGGTGC
The DNA here is from genome assembly GCA_016930275.1 of Chitinispirillaceae bacterium. Taxonomy (GTDB): domain Bacteria; phylum Fibrobacterota; class Chitinivibrionia; order Chitinivibrionales; family Chitinispirillaceae; genus JAFGNB01. The sequence goes on along the minus strand of JAFGHA010000242.1, from coordinate 3,686 downwards.
GAAAAAAATTCCGGAACTGGCGAAAGGGTTGGGAACCGGTATCAAGGAGTTCAAAAAGGCCTCGAATGAGGTCGACAAGCAGATCAGCACGAAAGACGAACCGGAGAAAAAGGAAAAAGAGGGTGCCGATTCGTGAGCGGTGACCAGTCGGAGATGTCCTTTCTGGACCATCTCGAAGAGTTGCGGTGGCGTCTGATAAAGTCGGCCGTTGCCGTTGCGGTGTTTGCGGTTCCCTGCGGCGTTTACTGGCAGAAAATCCTCGATTTCGTCATGATCTATCCGTTGCGCCATACCTCTCCGACCCCCAAACTCATCTATACCAACCCCTCGGAGAGTGTCATCCTCAGTGTGAAGATCGCGGTTGCCGGGGGTATTATCGCCGCGTCACCGGTCATTTTTTTTCAACTCTGGCGGTTTATCTCACCGGGTCTCTACCGCAACGAGAAGAGAGTTATCCTTCCCGCGGCAATCTTCTCGACCCTGTTTTTTCTGGGTGGTATTTCGTTCAGTTACTATACGTTCCCTTTTCTTTTGAAGTTTCTGACTGCCTACGCGGGCAGCCATCTTGATCCGATGTTCAAAGTAGGGGAATATTTCGGATTCCTGCTCAAGATCAGTATTTCGTTCGGCGCGGTTTTCGAACTGCCGGTCATTTCGTTTGTGCTTGCACGCATGGGTATACTCACTGCCCGGTTCATGCTCAAACAGTTCCGGTATGCGCTGGTGATCATTTTCATCGTTGCGGCCATTCTTACTCCGCCGGATGTTATTTCCCAGATGATGCTTGCCGGGCCTCTCCTGGTGCTGTACGGCATAAGTGTTATTGTCGCGGCGGTTGCCGCGAGGAGCAAAACTGAATGAATACCGGATTCGGATTTTCGGAGATACTGCTTGTTCTCGTCATAGTCGTCGTGTTTTTCGGTTCGAAGGAACTGCCGGCATTTCTGCGTGAGATCGCAAAGTTCACCGCGAAGGTACGACGGTACAGCGACCGTATCAAACGTGAACTCGATGACGTGACGCGGTCGCTCGATCCGAAACCGGTACCGTTCGCCGAGCAGCAGTCAAGAAAAAAAGAACTCCGGTCCGGCTGCCTTTCCGCACGGAAAGAACTGGGTGATGCGGCGCGGGCCGAAAAATCAGCAGCCATCACCGAGACCCTTATCGCCTGTACTCCGGTGCGGCAGTCGACCATGATCATGCTCTACGCCGATATGGGAGCCGAAGTGATTACCCGCCCGCTCATCAGCAGACTGATAGGTCTGAAGAAACGCGTACTGCTGCCCTACGGTGTCGAGGGTGCCAATGAACTCAGGGTGGCGGAGGTGTTCGATGTCGATAAAGATCTCGTTCCCGGTAAACACGGTGTGCCGGAACCGCGTGAAGAGCTGCGGACGAAGTTTTTCAAAAGCGACCTGGAGGTGGTGATTTGTCCGGGAGTCGCTTTTGATCAGCAGGGCGGCAGGCTCGGACGCGGTCGCGGCTATTACGACGGATTTCTTCGGGAACTGCGCGGACAGATACCGCTCATCGGACTGGCGTTTGATTGTCAGATGCTTTCGGAAACGCTGCCGTTCGAGTATCACGACGTGCCGATGGATATGGTGATTACCGAGAGCGGTGTTGTCGTGGGAGCTTCCTCGCCGGCCGCTGCCGGGAAGACATTGAGCGGATGAAGGGTGCCGCTGAATGTTCCTGACGATTGTCATCGCGGTTGCGGCTCTTGTTCTCTTTCTCGGGGCGGTGATCCTCTTCTCTCCGTTTGTCGTACGGCTTGATTTTTCGGTAAACGGTTTTCGTGCAACGGGTGGAGGGGTGATATCCTTTATACATCCGGCAATAATTTCGGTGGCGGTCGATTTTTCAGACAGGAAAGGACGTGTCAGTATTCTGGGACGTCAATGGGGGAAAAAGAAAAAAAAGGAAGCGGAGGAAACTCCAGGTTTCGCCGGCAGTGAACCTCCTGAAGAAGAAAAACCGGAAACCTATGTTCTTTCCCCGGCTGCCGGGACACCGGTGGTTCAACCTGAAGTTTCTCCTCCCGTTTCTGTTCCCGAACAGGGTGAACTGCAGGATACGTCGATCGCAGCACCGGAAGTCGTTACGGAGAAGGCCGGAGCTGCGGAGGTGAAAGCCGATCACCGGGTACCGGAACCACCGGAACCGCAAATACCGGCAGTTGTGGAGCCGTCCGGTTCCTTCTCCGCTGAACCGGGCAGTGAGACGTTCTTCCAACCTTCCACCGAAGACGAAGATGCCACACCTGGAGCAACGGAGCATTCAGAGGAAAAGGTGGTTCCTTCCGGAAAAAAGAAGGATAATTGGTTCAGGCGATTGGAGCGAAACCGGTACCTGTTTTTCATCCGTAATGCCGGATGGCGTTCAAAAGTGCTCCGCTGGCTGGTGCGGGTGATCGGTACTTTCTTTCATATCGTACGATTCGACCGGTTTCGGCTGGCGATACGGGCAGGGGTGAGTGATCCGGTGCTGACCGGAACCTTTTCGGGAATGTACCAGGCGTTGCGGTACGGATTACCGCTCAGGCATCCGAAGGAGTTCTCATTTGAGCCGGTATTCATGCGTAATCATTTCGAGTGCGGCGGGAGTATACGGGTTGCCACCGCCCTTTCGCGGATTCTGCTGCCGGTAATTGTGGCGGTGGTCACTTTCCCGATAGCGCATACGCTCCGGCTGGTCTGGTGTGTTTACCGTCGCGAACGGCGGTATCGGAAAGAAGCTGCTGAATGAAGAATGTTTTTAACGAAGTCGCGCTGACGGCAGGGAGTTTCACCCGCGAACAGGTGGAACGGGTGGGAGATATCGCACTTTTCACCTGGAAAATATTCCGGGTTTTCCCCGCCACCTTCAAACGGTTTCATCTGGTGGTCGAGCAGATGATGGTGCTCGGTGTATCCTCATTGCCGATTATCATCATGACCTCGGTCTTTGTGGGCGCGGTAAGTACCTGGCAGGTGCAGTATCTTTTCGCCAGTGCCATTCCGCTTACCTACCTCGGCGCAGCAGTCGGGAAGGCGGTCTTCACCGAACTCGGACCGGTATTTACTGCACTGATCATCACCGGCCGGATCAGTGCCAAACTCGCGGCTGAACTCGGCACCATGCGGGTAACCGAGCAGGTTGACGCGATGACCTGCCTTTCGCTCGATCCCTATACCTACCTTCTGGCTCCACGGCTTATTGCCGGAGTGGTAATGCTGCCGATACTCACGATTTTTTCATCCTTCATCGCCATCATCAGTGCACAGCTTCTGGCACAGCTGGCACTTGATCTTGATCCGGCGATTTTTTATCAGGGACTTAAAATGCTTTTCCGGATCCAGGATGTGGTAATCTGTCTGGTGAAAGCACTTGTGTTCGGTTGTGTCATCACGCTTTCCGGCTGCTATTTCGGCTACCTGGCAAGCGGCGGCGCGGTAGGGGTGGGTGTCGCAACGAAGAATGCCGTGGTTGCCGCAATGGTGCTGATTCTGCTGAGTAACCTGATCGTGGTGAATATTCTGATTTAAAACAGAAGTCAGAATAACATCAACACCACACTGGTTCCCTGTGTGACCTTCATTAATTGATCACGAAATCAGAATCAGGGACGGTGGCCAAATATATATTTAACTTATGCCGAGAAAAGCAAGACTGAACGTACCGGGTGCCATCTACCATGTGATGTC
>JAFGHA010000241.1 GCA_016930275.1 Chitinispirillaceae bacterium | reverse complement strand
GGAACACCGTGCATGTGGTGGGAAACATCAAAGGACATATCAGGATCGAGCGGCCGCAGAAATCCCGGTGGCTGGAACTGCGCAGGGCAATGAATATCGACGAGAAGGCATTCGTGGTGACCGCAGGGTGCATGCACGCGGGTGAAGGGCAGGTGCTGCGCTCGTTTTTCCGCAATATGGACCGGCTGGGGTATCCCTGTAAACTGGTGGTGATCCCGCGGTACATGGAAGAGGCTGCGGCATTGCTCGATGAAATCGGCGGAAATATCGCGCATTTTCACGACATCACTACCGCGCGGAAATGGGATATCTGTGTGATTGAAAAAATGGGTATCCTCGATGAGATGTACAAGATCGCCGATGCCGCGGTAATCGGGGGAACCTTTACGGATACAGGGGGGCACAACATGTGGGATGCCGCCTGCTATGCCATTCCGCTCTTCTTCGGTCCGGATGTGCACACGCAGCAGGCGAGCGCGGCGGCGCTGCTTGAGGCGGGGGTGGCGTTTTCGGCGCCGGACGGTGAATCGCTCGCGCAGCGGGTGTTTTCCGTATGCAGAGCGGAACCAATGCGTTTCCTCGAGGCCCAGCGCGAATTCATAGAAACCACCAATAAAAAACAGTCGGTCGTGGAGCCGTTGCTGCCATGAGCGGGGATACGACCATGATACCGCATGTCTATATCTATTCGGGAAGCGATATCGTCGGAAAGGAAGCCGTACGTCAGACGACGCTCGGAACGGTTGAATCGACCGCCGGACCATGTGTAAAGGAACTCTTCGATTCCACCGCCGAATCGTTTCCGGATTTCCTGCAGAAAATCATCACTCCCACGCTGTTCGGTGATACCCGGATTTTCACCATTAATCATGCGGAAAAACTTGCCGGAAATGATCTTGACAGTCTCAACAGGATTCTCGACGATATTCCCGACGATGTCTATCTGTTCATCGATTTCGCCGAGACGGGGAAACGATCGGCGGCGAAGAGTACTCCGGCCGGCAAGATCAAAGCCAAGAAACGCGCCGCTGATTCACCGGAACGGTTCGTGTACCGTGAATTTCAGAGTCCGCCGGAATACAAGGTGGGGCAGTGGCTCAGTGAGAACGTTCCCGGACTCTGCGGACGGACCATCGATCCGGATGCGGTGGAACTGCTGACGGACCTTGCCGGTCGTGATACGGCGACCCTCGTATCCGAAATACGGAAAATCGATATTCATCTCGATAATGGAGTGCCGATTGATCGCCAGGCCGTCGAGACCGTGGTGGGAGCATCCCGGCAGATGACTGCATTCGAGTTGGCTGCGGCGTGCGCCTCCCGTCAACCGGTGCGGGTGATGGAAGTGATCGATTCGCTTTTCTCGACTGCCTGTTCGGTTCCCATGATAATCGGAGTGCTCTATCGTCATTATGCCGCGTTGCTGCGTATCCGGTACTACGGCAGGGCGAATCCCCGCGATGCGAAAATACTTACCGGTAAAGGGGGGGGCAATTTTCAGGCGAAGAACGAAGCGGCTTTCCGGATCGGCTGTGCGGCGGGACTGCTGCACGAAGGGGAACAGCGGAAGGTGTATCCGGTAATTATCGCCCCGGGGATCGTTCCGCAGGCGCAGCAGTTTACCGATGAGGAACTGTGGCGGATTATGGGCTGGTTGCTCGATTTCGATGTGGCGATAAAAACGGGCCGATCGACGGGAAGTCGCCGTGAGGTGGAGCTGTTCTGCTACCGGCTGCTGCGGGTCTCGCAACTGGCGGCGGGTGCGGCGGTATGAGATATTTCTGCAGGGTTTCGTATGACGGAACTCCGTTCTGCGGATGGCAGCGACAGGCCGGTGGAAGAAGTGTTCAGCAGTGTCTCGAGGAAGCAGCGACTACCATATTGCGTCACGAAACCGCCGTTACCGGTGCGGGACGTACCGATGCGGGGGTACATGCACGGGCACAGGGTGCACATTTTAATTGCGAGCCCATTCGGGATATCGGACGGTTTACCGTTTCGATGAATGCAGTACTGCCGCCGGAGATCGCGGTGTACGGAGTCACTGAGGTTCACGACTCGTTTCACGCGCGGTTTTCGGCGATACGACGTTCGTACCGGTATACCATATGTCTGCGGAAATCACCGCTTCTTGCCGGACGTTCATGGCAGGTGACCTACCGGGTTGACTGGAATCGTCTGGCGGATGAGACTGCGGCTCTGCTTGGCGAGCATGATTTCACCGCTTTCTGTTCTTCGGGAAGCGGCAGCAGAACGGCAATCTGCACGGTAACCGCTGCTTCGATTGTACGGGAGAATGATTGCATGGTATTTTCAATAGAAGCGAACCGGTTCGTGTACAAGATGGTCAGGTCGATTATCGGAACACTGGTTGATATCGGCCGGGGTGAGCTGCACCTCTCTTGTGCCGATATCATTGAACGGAAAGACCGGTCGCTGGCAGGAACAACGGCACCCCCCGACGGACTGGTGCTTGACAATGTGATTTACCCGGAGGTTGAATGATACGGCAGACTCACGGAAAAGCATGGGTTTATCTGGTATTTCTCGTTTTGGGAGTATCGCTCGGTCTCATATTCGGCGGGCGTATGCTCCGGAAGGTGCTTCCCCGTAATCTGGTGACGATGCTTCAGGGAGATCATGCCCGTGACAGCGCTGGCGTGAGTGATGCGCTTCCCCCATCCGATTCTTCGGGAACGGCGATGACTTCTTCGATGGTGTCCGATGCGGTAGCGACCTCGCGCACCAATGCGGTAGTCAGTGCAACGCGCATGGTGGCTCCCTGCGTTGTCGGTATCGTGGTGACGCAGATCCAGATGGTGCGCAGTCCGTATTACTCCAACGATTTTTTTGATTTTTTCTTCGGGCCCGATCTGCAGCCGCGGTACCGGCAGGTGGAAAGTATCGGTTCGGGTTTTGTAATCCGTAACGACGGTATGGTGCTGACCAATTTTCATGTGGTGCAGAATGCAGCGCAGCTGTATGTCAATTTTTCGGACGGACGGCGGTTCGAAGGCAAGGTGGTGGGATTTGATGAGCGGGCAGACCTCGCGGTGGTGGCGGTGAAAGGAAAAAATTTCCCGCGTGTCAGGTTCGGCGACGCCGATAAGGCGATGATCGGTGAATGGGCCATTGCTATCGGCAATCCATTTCTCAACTTCATCAACGATGCGCATCCAACCGTGACGGTAGGAGTGGTAAGTGCGCTCAACCGGAATTTCGCCCCTTCGGAAGGGGTGTATTATCAGGGAATGATCCAGACCGATGCGGCGATCAACCCCGGCAACAGCGGTGGGCCGCTGGTCAACGCGATGGGCGAGGTAATCGGTATCAACACGTTCATCTACACCGGGTCGAACAACAACAAGGGCTCGATCGGCATCGGGTTCGCCATTCCGATCAACCGCGCCAGAAAAGTGGCTGCGGAGCTTATCTCCTACGGTAAAAGACGGCAGGTGTGGACGGGCATTTCGGTGCAGGATCTCAACCGCGCCGTTGCCCTGGCGCTCGGGTACGACGGACTCGACGGTGTCGCCATCGTCGGTGTTCAGCCGGGCAGTCCCGGTGACCATGCCGGACTGCGTACGGGAGACATCATTCAGAAAATGGGGAACCGCACCATCGGTTCACACGTGGATATTGACGGTTTCTTTCTTGATTATTTCGTGGGGGATACGATATCGATGCAGATAGTACGTAAAGGAAAGCGCATAGAGGCAGCTCTGACGCTCACCGAATATAAAAAACAATGAAGCTGCCGGATATCGACTAATCCCCGTCAATCATATAACACCGATCGAACTGGAGGAAACGCATGGCCGTACCACTCAAGGAAAAAAGAATCACCACACTGGTACTGGTGGTATTCATCGGAATTCTCATAGGGTCCTATCTCAACAGTATCGTGACCATGCTTCCGGTGGGCGACAATGTCGTCAAGACGTTCTTTACTTACAGCATACCGTTCGGTATCGGTGATTTCGTCCACAACAAACCGATCCTCATCGATCTCAATGCCATCAAATTTCAGGTCGGTTTCATGTTCCGGTTCAGTCTGCTGTCGATTATGGGTGTGTTTATCAGTCTCTACTTCTTCCGCTGGTACCGCTGAACGGTGAAGCTTTCCGGATGATGCAGCCGCAGCGGTACCTACCGCCGATCGGAACCGCCGTACTTCCGGGCGTTGTGGCTGCGAT
>JAFGHA010000240.1 GCA_016930275.1 Chitinispirillaceae bacterium | reverse complement strand
TGAAACGTTTCTTCAATAACTGCAACCGCGGTTGAAATGGTAATACAGCCGTTCTCCCGGAGTGCATCACGGGCATTCACGCACAGGTTGATCATGATCTGATCAATCTGCGTGGGATCCATGAACACCGGCCATACCTCCTCTCCCGGAACCCACTCAAGCCTTATATCTTCGCCGATAAGCCGCGCAAGCATCTTCAGCATGTTTTCCACCGTCGTGTTGAGATTGACACTGCGGGGAGCGATGGCCTGTTTGCGGGAAAACGCCAGCAGTTGACGGGTGATATCAGCTGACCTTCCCGCCGCGGAAAGGATCTGAGACAAGTCGCGGGCAACATCATGGTGCGCGTCGATCTTTTCCAGCGCCATTTCGGCACTCCCGATGATAACACCGAGCATATTGTTGAAATCGTGAGCCACCCCTCCCGCAAGTCGTCCGACCGATTCCATTTTCTGCGCCTGAACAAGCTGTTCCTCGAGTGAACGTTGTTCGGTGATATCGGTAAAATTCAACACAATCGCCGTGTTTGTATCGTTGTCGTATTTTATGGGTGCCGCGCCGACAATCATGTCGCGCTGCGCACCCTTCATGGTCGGCAGTTTGTCGATAAACCGTACAGGGGTACCCTGGGCGATCATGACGCTGAATTCCGGATCTTCGGCGATGTGTTTGTTTTCGAAAACAAACGGCATCATTCTTCCCTGCAGTTCACCGGATGCCCAGCCGAACACCTCGGTAAAAGCGGGGTTGCAATAGAATACTTTTTTCCCGGAAGAAATCACCATAATCGGATTGGCATTCGACTCAAGTATCGCCTGCAGACGCAACTCGCTTTCGTGCAATTTATTTCCCTTTTCCGTCAAGTCACGGTTAAGCGTATCGAGTGCACACACTTTGTCGTGGATCTGTCCCGCCATTTCATTGAATGAGCGGGCCAGCACACCGATTTCGTCGTGCGAACGAACCGGTACCCTCGCATCCAGTCGCCCTTTTTCGAAATCCGCCAGTGCCTTCTGCAGGCTGATGATAGGATGAATGATAGAACGGTCGAGTCCGTACAGTCCGCCTGCCAGCACCAGAAGCGGCACTCCCAGAAGAAACAGCATCGCGGCATTCGATGTACGGCGGCTTGCCGCTTCGAGTCGTTCATTTGCTTCTTCCACCTTTATCTCCGCCTCATGAACAAGAGACCCCGTCGCGCATTCGTTAATCAAGGAATCGAACTTCAGCATTTCCGCGGCAATGCGACCTTCGTATGCGGCCCCCCTCCGCTGCGTTTCCGGAATAAGCTGTTCCAGCGACCCGATGTTTTCAATGAGTGCATCAAACAGCGACGTCATGGAACCATCCTTGTCAATCATATGAAGCTGTTTGGATAAAAACCGCCGATTGAAGGCGACCGTTTCGCGGTCCGCTACGGAATACCGCCTGAGCACAAGGCTGTTGAGGGCTATCAAGGTCAGTTGATTGAGGCTTTTCAGAACATACGGAGCAAGCGACGCCTCTTCCGAAACATCGGTACCGAGCACCTGTTCCATCTGCAGAACGGCAAGCGTCGTGGAAATTTTTTTGTCAAGTTTCCGGTACAAGTCGGTAATTGCCGTTCTCTTGGCTTCGAAAAGGGTATCCGCGCGGCTGGCAGCAGCTTCTCTTTCCTGTGCAAGATCAACCAGTATCCGACCCTGCGTGACCAGCGCGGCAACCTCATCCCGAAGTGTTTCGGGCGGCTCATCAAAATCCGGTATCGAAATGCCTGCAGCGTGCCTGTTTGATACAAGCTCCGCAATCTGCAACTGCACATCATTTTTCCAGGCGATGAACTCATCGATCACGGCACGTTCGCGCTGTACCTGATCACGCAGGGAAAGATTTGCGAGCACCTGACGATGCAGGTTTGCATTCATCATCACAAAGACGACAAGAACGAAGCACAGTATCGCTGCGCCGATCAGAATCTTGTATTTGATGCTCATGAATCGATTTCATTCATTGCGTGCATGTTTGAGACTTAATCCTTCCAGTAACCGCAACCGACCCAGGCGTTCCTGCCATCGGCGAGAACCACCTTCTTGAAGAACGATTGTTTGATACAGATCTGGTTGGTGAAGGGATTGAGCCAGTCGTACTCAAGCCAGAATTCGTCTTTTTCCGCAATCAGTTCGATTTGTTCCTGGAAAATGAGCCGACCGGTAGGAGTCCTCAACCCCCACATGTTCTTTCCGATAAGCGCCGGGCGCTTTCCCTGTGCAACACAGATTGCTTCTTTTTTTTCGGCATTATACGCATGCATGAAGATATACATTTTATTCTTTTCATCAAATAACTGCGGGTCTTTTTCAAACAGCCGCTGCACGGTATTCATGTCATGCGATTTTTCCACCACCACCGCATATGCCCGATTCACCATCGCCCTGGTCTTTTTCTCGAATCGTGCAATAGTCATGCTGTCCCGCGACGAAGCGACCTGAAGGCCTCCCGCCAGAGCAATCCAGGCAAGGAGATGCACCACCAACCTTGACCACAACGGCCATCCGGTAAGATTTTTTCGGGCCATACGTATCACTCCGGTTTCGGGTAATCGTTGGAAGGCCGGGATGCAGAAGCGCGGAAATCAGGACTCCGGAGAAATGGAACTTTCATCCCCCGGCCGATCGTAAAAAAAAGTGACACAAAAAGAGATGTTTCCCGATCAGAGAAACTATACTACTCTACTATTCTATCACATCGGTGTCAACCGCGGGGATAGGGGAATACGACCGTGCTCCATTTCCATCCGGCAGGATTCCATCTCCCCCCCCTCACTTCCGGAATACCGCAATCCGGCTGATAATTCCCTCCCGCTTTCTTATCGTGAGTCCGCCCGCAACCGCCCGGTCAACCACGTCGCGGTACTCCTTCTCCGTCACATGCACCTTCGGTTCGGCGAGAAACCAGACCCCGCCGGGGTTGAGCAGCGACCCCACTTCATCCACGAACCGCATCGGGTCCGGCGTTTCATGCACCATGTAAAACGTCACGATGAAATCCGCCTTCCGGTCGATGGCGATTGCGTCACCGCTGCAACGGTGATAGGTCACCCTTCCGGCAAGCCCCGCGGCATCGATTTTCTTTTCGACCATCGCGAGCATTGCCTCCTGTACATCGATCGCAACCACCTGGCCCTGCGGTCCGACCATCTCCGCCAGATCCCTGGTAAATGCTCCCGGTCCGCATCCGATGTCAAACACGACACTCCCCGGTCTTATATACCGACCGAAAAGCTTCCGGGGATTTTGCAGCAGCCGCCTGAAACCGTTATCCAGCCACTTCACATGCTCCATTCCGCAGATATCGGTTTTCGTCTCCATAACAGCTCCTTTTTCTAGTTGATCGTTCGGTTAATTATTTCATTAAAAAATTTTACCCGTTCAAATGGCGTATATGACTCCTGCTGAAAACATCAAGAAAGAGACGGGTTGTCTCGGTGCGGTCGCAACCGAAGAATTCTGCCCATCGGTCCTTGAACAGGGCGAAAAAGACAATAGGCAGAAATCCGGTAAAAAATTCATGCATCAGCAGCTCGTCGCGACCTCCGCTCTTCTTGAGCCCGGCAGCTTCACCTTCATGCATCATTTCGCTGATATTCTTCTCGATGATCATTTTAGCACATTCAAACAGTGATCGGTAACCATCGGTGTCGAGTTTCAGCGATTCCATCAGCATCACGGCAAGAATCTTTCTTTTTTTTTCGAGGAAGGCGATGATTCCGACGATTTTCCGTTCAACATTCTCTTCGCCACCCGCATCCCTGATTTTTTCTTCTGCGGTGCCTTGCATTGCGAACATCTCTTCGAGCGTCCGGCGAAACAATGAGTCGACGATGTCTTTCTTATTTTTGAAATGGTAATAAATTAATGCTTTATTGATACCGGCCTCAGTGGCGATATCCTGGATGCCGGTCCCGTCGTACCCTTTCTCGGCAAACAGCGCCTCTGCTGTCGCGAGAATTTTCTTTCGTGTCTGTTCACCGCCGGTTCGTCCCATTGTACCGCCTTTTATTTAACCGTTCGTTCAGTTAAATATACTGCCGTATACGTAAAAAATCAATAACTGATAGGTAATTTCTTTTTTTGGTTCAAAAAGGACTAACCTTGGAATCTTTTGGCAACGGATCCGGTTCCGACCGAAAATCTCTATTTTTCGCCATTTAAAAACACCTGCTGATTTGATATATCTATGGCATTATGGTAAAAATAAAAGAAACGAATATGGCTGTCACAGGGAGTGCTGAACCCGAAAGTGTTGATTGAGGTAATGTTCAGCTTGCCGGACTATTAAATAAGTAGGAATCGAGCGTACGATCCGGCAGGCAGTTGAAGTGCTAACGGTATCTCCGCAAGTGGTGCTCGGGATGGTAACTCTCTCCAAAGATCGCAGTGACGAAGTTTTTTTTCTATAACATCTGACTGGTGTCGTTCGATAAACGTGGCATCGGTTGGTGAGCCTGTCGAAGCATCATCGTTCCCCCACAGCTCGGGCACTTCAAAGGATAAATCTCGTACACGCATTTGTCACGCTGTTCCTGAAGCGCCGGGAGTCCGGTGCCCATAGCACCTTTTTTTGTACCGCTTTTATCAATGCCGCCCAAGTCATTCTGCATTTCTTCCGGTAAGGGGTATCCCCCTCAAGTTTTTCCCAGTACTCATCAGGTCCGAAAGTAACGAAGTGGATATGCATTCCTGTGTTTGGCGTGAACGGCCGGGCGTGGTTTCATTTTTCAGGGAACACATAAAATTCATACCGTAAAACAGACGGCTGTTCAGTTGCCTTCTACCTCCCCGTTCATGCGGCATACCATTGACTACCGATTATTTACTCGTCATGAATGGATACACCACATCAGTCACCGCTCCCGGGTATCTACCTTGTCAAAATTCCACAACCGCATTTTTTCCATGTTCCGCTCGAATTCCGGCTCGTCTTCGTTACCTGGTGACGAATCTTCCCAATACTTCCGCGATGGCGCCGGGAGTTGTCAACCGGTAAAGGTAGACGCCCGGAGGCTGTGGTAACGAAAGCGAAGTGGTACCGCCGTTTTTTACCGGCAGGTTGACGGTAGTTTGGCCGTTCAGCCGGAACACCCGAACGGTTGAGGGTGCAACACCTTCGGGTGCGATTACTCTGAGTGCATTGTTGCCGACAGGGGTGACCGTTGCAGGTTTATGAAGAATGTAACGGAAGGGTACCGGCTGCACCGCGATCCGGTCGTCGCCGAGATCCCACATCCGGGCGGTCCGGTCTTCGGAGCACGTGATTACATACCGTCCGTCGGGAGAGAGATCGACTCCCTTGATCCTTTCGCGATGGCCTTTCAGGGTTTTAATGCAGCTGCTGTCGGTAAATGACCACATTTGCACGTTATCACTGGCGTTATCGATAAAAAAACTGTTGCCGTCGGGTGCAACAAGAAAGGCGTTAATCTCCATAGACAGATCTTCAATCTTTTTGCGACACCTGCCCGTAGCAGCATCCCACACTTCGACCGTATATCCAGAAGCGGTCGCGAAGGTTTTTCCATCAGGCAGAAATGCCGCCTTGTAACAGGTTGCGCCATCGGTTGTAACGGAAACTATCTCTTTACCGGTAGTAATATCCCAGACCGTAGCATCGTTCCCGTATTCCGATCGTGACGCGGTCACCGCGCTGGTGCCGTCGGGGGAAAAACCGACATCGGTGCCGCCGTTGAAACCCTGAATAAAACTGTCGGTGGTTACATCCCACAGTTCAGCATTCCGATCCTGGGGTACCGCCAGAATTTTCGTTCCGTCGGGTGACCAGCACAGGGCAACAACATATGCCGAAGACTCCATTTCATAGGACTTGAGGCAGGCGCCTGTCGCCGCATCCCAGATCTTCACCAGGTCATCCATCGCACCGGTTGCCACCTTGCTGCCGTCGGGCGACCATGCACAGGAGAATACCCAGTGCCAGTGACCGGCAAGCACCTGCCGGCAGGTTACCGTTGCCACATCCCAGATGTAGGCATACTCCGGGTCAACAGTCATAAGCAGCTGCGTACCGTCGGGAGAAAATTCGACTGCCCGGATCCTGCCGGTGTGCCCTCCGATGGTTCTCAGGCACACACCGGTACCCGTATCCCATTCCTTGATCAGGTTGTCGAGCGCAGCGGTCAGCACGGTTTCGCCGTCGGGAGAGAAAGAGGCCGAGATAAGCGCGGCAGTATGGCCGGTGAAGGTATACAGGCATTCATGAGTGGTGAGATCCCATAGCTTCGCGGTCGAGTCGAGTGATGCCGTTACCAGTTTTGAACCGTCAGGGGAGAATTCGACCCAGGTAACCCCTTCCTCATGTGCGAAGAAGGATACAGTATCGCCGGAGTCGACGTCGCAGAGGAAGACGCGGGGGTTTTCATCCGATGCTGCCACTATTTTGGAGCCATCCGGAGAAAAGTTGGTGCAGCTGACACTATAGAAGCTCGATTTGAGATAGATGGTTTTCTGTTCACCGGCGCTGTCGATACAGGTGATATCCACCTGTTCATGGCCCGCCGTCAAGATCGTTTTCCCGTCGGCAGAAAAGACCGCGCCGTGACGCTGCAGTGTTTGTGCTTCCGGCAGGGTCTGTATAAATGAACCGGTCGCCACGTCCCATAATCTTGATTCGTTCCATTCCGCTGTTAGTGCCCTGGTACCATCGGCTGAAAATGCGACACAATAAATCCGACCTTTCCCGTGAAGCGTATACAAGCAGGCACCGGTCGGTACATCCCACATTTTCGCGATGCTGTCCCGATATCCCCCGGCGGTAAGCAGCTTCATACCGTCGGGAGAGAGGGCGAGGCACCGGAGTGTATCCCAATCGCCGATAGTATCGAAGGTGGCGATCACCCTGCCTTTGTCGGTATCCCAGAGAAACGCCCTGCCGTCGGAACCGCGTGTCGCGAATTGTTTCCCATCGGATGAGAAAACCACGTTTGACGACAGTTCACCGAAACCGAAAATCGATACCGGGGTGGTGATTGTGTCGCCGGCAGATGCGGCGGTGACAATTGCGGCAGTTATAACAGTAAAGAATAACCGATGAAGCGAATACCGATGACTGGTAGGTAATTTCTTTTTTTGGTTCAAAAAGGACTAACCTTGGAATCTTTTGGCAACGGATCCGGTTCCGAC
>JAFGHA010000239.1 GCA_016930275.1 Chitinispirillaceae bacterium | reverse complement strand
GCCTCCTGCGCGATGCGGGTGGAATCGGTACGCATGTAGGTGATCAGACCGAGCGAGCCGTGGGTACCCAGTTCGAGACCTTCGTAGAGCTGTTGCGCCACCATCATGGTTTTCGCCGCGGAAAAGCCGAGTTTACGTGCGGCTTCCTGTTGCAGCGTGCTGGTGATAAAAGGCGGATACGGTTTGCGTACTTTCTCGGTGCGCACCACATCGACGACCGAAAACGGTTTGTCGCGGACGCGGTCCGCTATCGCAATGGCCGTGGCTTCATCAGGGATAAGCGGATGTTCGTTGTCACCCTTCTTTCCGTCAATGGAGAGAAGCTTGGCGCTGAACCGCACTCCCTGATAATCGAGCTGCCCGAGAATCGACCAGTATTCCGTTTTCCGGAATGCCGCAATAAGTTCTTCCCGTTCACAGATCAGACGCAATGCTACCGACTGTACTCTTCCCGCACTTAGGCCCCGGAAAATTGTGCGCCACAGGATGGGGGAGACCTGATACCCCACGATCCGGTCGAGAATCCGGCGCGCCTGCTGCGCATTGACTTTATTCATGTCAATATCACGCGGGTGATCGAATGCGGCGAGAACCGCACGTTTGGTGATCTCGTTGAACATAACCCGCCTGATCGGAATGTGCGGCGTTTTTATGGACTCGGCGACATGCCAGGCGATCGCCTCTCCTTCGCGGTCGGGGTCGGGGGCGAGGAAAATATCATCCACTTTCGCCGCCTCGTCTTTGAGAGCTTTGAGAATGCGGCGTTTCCCTTTGGAAGTCGTGTATTTCGGTTTGAATTCATGCTCAATATCGACGCCGAGCTCTTTCTCGGGAAGGTCGATGATGTGTCCCATGGTAGCCCGGATCGAGAAGTCTTTCCCGAGATATTTCGAAATCGTTTTACATTTTGCCGGTGATTCGACAATAACCAGATGTTTCGGCATAGTACTGCAGGTTCCTTTTTCCGGTGATAAACAAAGTGAAAATGAAAAAATCAGCCAGATTTATTCAACGTTTTTTTTGCTCAGATCCATTCGCAACGGGCGGCCCCGATTCCATTCGACGCTGTCTGGCATCGGATGCCGGTTCCCGGTAGAGTATAATATTCTATATATATGCAATGCAAATAGTACCCAAAATTGCCCAGACATACCGGTTGGGAGACCGTTATGACGAGTCGGGGTGTCTTCACGAAAAACGGGTATGCAGCAGCCATCGTAATTTTAATAAATACAGTGATTTATATGTTCACTAAAAGAACCGGTTCCGATACTGCTGAAACGACCGGACAGGACCGGCAGGGAGGGTTCTGCGGGAGAGGGGGTGAAATGGAATGGAGTCCGGCTATCCCGTAGAATCAGTGGACACGAAATACCGTGTCGCAGCCGGACCAGGCGCTGTGCCGATAACCGCTACTCCGGCTCCTCGTTGAGATACACTTTTGAAAGATATTTCTGAATAGTGGTATCGTAATCCGCAGTATGCCGGAATGCCTTTACCGCGCATTTTTTTCGTGTTTCGAATGAAATCGCTCCGGTTTCATAGAGTTCGGAGATAATGGTGTCGTAATCGTCCGGATCGACCACCACCGTCACCCAGGCATGGTTTTTTGCACTGCTCCGCACCATCGTCGGACCGCCGATGTCGATATTTTCGATTGCTTCTTCGATAGTGACTCCGCTTCGGGCGATTGTCTGCTTGAATGGGTAGAGGTTTACCACCACCAGATCGATCGGTTTAATGCCGTTCTGTTTCATGTGTTCCTGATGGAGGGGGTTATCCCGTATCGCCAGAATACCGCCGTGTACTTTCGGATGGAGCGTTTTTACGCGACCGTCCATGATTTCGGGATGTCCGGTGAAAGCGTCGACTGATACGACCGGTACATTGTTTTTTTTCAGAATTTTAGCGGTTCCACCGGTTGACAGAAGTTCGATGTTTTTTTCGGCGAGCTTTTGTGCAAAAGCGATAATGCCTGTTTTATCTGAAACACTCAGTAATGCACGTTCAACCGGTACCGCGTTCATAATGACTCTGCCTTCCTGTGCTGAGAATACAATGATGTATTATCGAATCGTAAATTCTGGTAAAATAACAGAACTTACAAAATGATTCATTGTGGGGGAGCGGGGCAATGGTGGAAAGTTGGTGAGTCGGTGAGAGTTACCCCCTTCAACCCTCCAACTTTCAGATACCGGCCAGACGTTCAGTAATTTCCGGTTTGTTTCCGCCGGCCTTGACGTATTTTCTGTAATATTCTTTCGCTTTTCTGTTGTTGACCAATTTATCGTAATAAATGTTTCCGATGTGCATGAACGCTTCCACCGGTTTCCCCTTACCTATTTTCAGTGCTTTTTTGTATGCTTCAATCGCTTCCTTGTAATTGTCGGTCAGTGCCAGCTCTCTGCCCAGCATAAAGTACAGATTGGTATCATCGGGATGATATTCCGTTCCCCGCTCCAGATACCTGATGGCGATTTCGTGAGCTTTCTGCTCAGCCTTGATCTTGGCGATCCGGAACTGCACATCGGGATAGGAGGGATATTTCGTGTCGACTTCGATGTAATACTGGGCAGCCGCGGCATCGTTTCCCTGCTGCTCGAAAATGGTTCCGAGGTCGATCATCGCCTGCATGTTGAGCGTATCTGCCGCCGAAGCGGTTGAGAGATAGACGATCGCACTGTCGAACTGCTGCTTGAGCAGATACGTGTTCCCGAGACCGGCGGCTACTTCAGGATGCTCCGGTGCAAGTCGCGAGGCGATTCTGTAGGCGATCAGTGCCGCTTCGGTATTCTTTTCCGTCAGGTAAATTTTTCCCTGCGCGAGCTGCATCCAGGGAGTTCCGTCACGCTGGAACGTGGGAATAAGTTCACGCGCTCTCCTGAAATCGCCCAGTTCGCACAGCGCGTACACCAGTCGGTATTTCGCATCGTCGTACCCGTTGTTTTTGGTGAGAATGGTCTCGAAAAAGTCGCGCGCCTCGACGAATTTGCGATCGTAAAGAAGCGCATTGCCGAGTTTGTAGACCCGATTCGGGTTGTAACCGCCTTTTTCCCAGGATTTGAAGTACTGTTCGGCAGCTTCCTTGAAGTGAACCTCTTCCATGTGGAGATCGCCGAGTGCTTCGAGACAGTCGGCGTCGGAATTGTCAATTGCCAGGGCGGCGTTGAAAGCGTCGTATGCCTGTCCGCGTCGCCCGGCCTGCTTGTAGGTCAGACCTGCCCAGTAGAGTACCCGGGTATCGGCGGAGTCCTTCTGCAGGGCGGAAGCGGCGAGTTTTAAAGCGGTATTTACATTGGCGGTCCGGCATTCGGTATAGGCGAGTACTGAACGGTACAGGGCATTGGTACTGTCGGTTTCGACGGCAAGGCGAAGTTCTATGTTTGCCGATGCGAATTCGCCCCGCGCTATAAGCAGTGTTCCGTAATCGTAATGAGCCCGAGAATACGAGGGGTTGATCGCAAGTGCTTTTTTGAAATGTCGTTCGGCGTCATGACCAAGCCGGTGCGCCATATAGTACCGCGCCAGTTCCATGTGGGTTTCCCAGTCGTCCGGTCCGAATTTGAGTGCCGATTTGAGATGCACCAGCCGCATGCTGTCATTCGCCTCAAATTCATAGGCGCGGGCGAGGAGAAGGTGCGGTTTCGCTTCGGATGGAATGAACCGGATGGCTTCGGTGAGCATTGCCGTCGCCTCGTCAATTTCTTTTTCATCAAGAAGAATCGCACCGATTTCCATTTTGATATCGTATCGTTTCGGGTCGATGGCGATCCATTCCCGGAGAATCGCGGTGAGTGTCGACGTTTCCTTCTGATGGCGGTAACATCGTGCGGAGAGTTCGATGGCGGGAATGCTTTTCGGGTCGAGTGTTCGTGCACGACCGATGGGCATTATCGCTGCGGTGAAGTTTTCGGTTTCCACATAGCAGTTACCGAGTTTGTACCACCCTTTGAAATCATCAGGTTGCAGGGAAGTCACCTTTTTGAGCGGAGCGATCGCTTCCGCAAACTGTTTGCGGTTGTAGTATATCGATGCAAGCTGTTTCCATGCCTCGAGGTCATCCTTTACCCGGCCGAGATATACGGTGTAGAGTTCCGCCGCTTTCTCCATGTCTTTCGAAGCGGTATAGGTCTGTGCCAGCATCTTCTGGGCGGTTGCACTGACATGCGGGAACGCCTGTGCCGCTTCGAGAACCCGTTTCGCATCCTGCCAGTTTTCCCGCTGCATATAGAGTCCGCCCAGCCGTTCATATGAACGCAGGTCGTCGGGACTTTCCTGAAGGTTCTTTTCGTACCGGTTGATCGCGTTGCTTATCATCTTTTTTGCTTCGTAGAGCGTTCCCAGGTGGTAGGCATCCTGGGTATGGTTGTTATCGGGGGGAAAGGATAACAGCCGGGCGTACATGGCGATGGCGGTCGTCGTATCTCCGGCATGTTCACTGGCGATGGCCGACAGCCGCGCTTCGAGCGGAATAGCGGTAGTCAACTGGCGAAGTTTCGTGAGCCAGGGAACCGCTTTCGTGTACTGTTTGGTTTCACAGTAGGCATGGGAGAGCATCAGCAGGGTGGTGTCTCTGCGCGCGAAATCACCCGAGACCTTCTCGAGCAGTGCAATGACTCTCCGGTAATCATTTTTTTTATAAACGATGGTTGCCAGACCAACATTGACCGAAAAATCGGATTTCCCGGTTTTAAGGAACCGTTCGTAAGCTACCGCCGCCGCGATGTGCTGACCGTGTTTGTGGTAAAGATGCCCCGCCTGAGCGAGACGCGGTGCATAGACGGTACCGTTGAGTTCAAACAGTTTCACATTGAGCGACGCCGCGGCGGTATCGTTCCCGACGGAGAGATAGGTATCCGCGAGATCACGCATCATCAATTCATGTTTCGCGTCGAGTTCCAGGCCGTGCCGGAATGCGGTAATCGCCTTGTCCTGAACTTTTTTCGACCGGTAAAGGGTTCCCGCCTCGTACCAGATGGCAGTGGTGCCCTTGCCGGTTTTGACGGCGTGTGAAAAATGCTGGTCGGCCGTTTTGAGATCACCGGAACGCAGTGCAAGAAGGGCCAGGTGATACCAGGCTCCGGCATTGTTCGCATCGAGCCTGCTGAGCAGTTCATATTCTTTCTTCGCCGGTGCGTAAAATTTGAGTGTGTAGTGCAGATCCGCTATCTTTTCCTGCACTGCCGGGTTATCACCATGCAGCTCACGTTCCTTTTTGTATTGCGCGAGTGCGTCATGCGGTCGTTTGGCGAGTACGAGGGCGTCTCCCATCATGCGATGTGCATCCTTGAGCGGTTTCTCCTTTATAATTTCGGTGAGAATTTTCCGTGCCGCTTCATGATCCTTGTTATGCAGCCTGATTTCGGCTAGACGCAGTTTGATACTGATTTTGTCACTGATAAGTGACAATGACTTTTCGTAGTAGTCCTGTGCTTTACGGTAATTTTTCTTTTCCATATATGCATGGCCTAAAGTCTGCAGAACGAAACCGTCGTCCGCTTTCGTTGCCAGATACATGGTGAGTGACCGGCAGGCGCTGTCGAGACTGCCCGTGGCATACTCCAGCAGACCGATCTGACGGCGCAGCCGCGGTTTCGATTTGAAGCGTCCGACAACGCTGTAAAGCAGTTTGAGCGCTTCCTCTTTTTTGCCGTTCGCTTCCAGTGCCGCGGCACTTTTTAGAAACAGTTCGAATTCCTGCGGACGGACGGCTGTCGAACGCTGATAGTGCCTGTACGCTTTTTCAAATTGACGGTTGATCATCGCGAGATCTCCCGCGCATTCCTGAATCTGCGGATCTTCGGGCAGCAGCTGTTCGGCGGCATCCAGGGCTTTTCCCGCTTCCGGATAGTTGTTCAATCCCATGAGGCTTCTGGCATGTTCAAAATTACCCAGACCATTTTTACGGTCATTTTTCAGGAGCTTTTCGGCGAACTTACGGGCTTCCGCATAGTTCTTTTCATCGTTACGCAGACGCGCCATGAACAGCAGTGCGTTCGGTTCGGCTCCGTCGAGCATCAGAATGCGCTGGTAGGTGGCGAATGCATCGGCGGACTGGTTGAGTCCTTCGAGGGCAAGCGCTTTTTCCAGCATGTAAGGAATGGTTTGCAGTCGGGCCTGCTCACACACCATTGCCACCTGTAATGCTTCGTTGAATCTGCCGGAAAACCGGTAGCTCTGTGCGAGGGTAATGTACAGTGACGAATAAATCGGTGTCAGATCAAGCAGTTCCTTGATATATTTGGCCGATTTGTCGTATTCTTTCGCATTGAAATAGAGCAGCCCGGCCGCATAATTTGCCAGCAGCATGAACGGATCTTTATTGATGAGTCGCTCAAAATCACTGCCGATATCCAGGCGGTTGACCGATGGATCACTCTCTTTGAGGAATACCTCCCCGAGCGATTTGAGTGTCCGGTAGGAACTGCCGGTGACCGGCAGGGAGAGAAACCGCTGTGCGGTGTTCGACAGCTTTTTTCCCGACTGCTCGAGAAGCATCATCAGGCACGAATCAATGCCTGAGGAGATGTTGTCAAGAGGAATATCCCGTTCGATTCCCGTTACCGTTTTCCCGTTGGTGATCGTGATGATTTCGGCATAGTAATTCAAAGACTTGGTATGGTTGAGAATTTCAAATTTCTGCGTGAGCAGATGCGTTGCACCGAGGTTGACTGCAGCGGCCTTGAATTTTTTATCGGAAAGTGCGGCGGTGTAATCATACACCGTCGGTAGTGCCGCGGACAACCGGTCATCATCAATCGATGCGATGACACCGAGCGGTGCAATCCTGAATCGAACCTGACGATCCAGAACCGCGATTAACCAGGGATATTTTGAGTCTTCGCCGGTGGAACCTGCATCAATCGGTCGGCACGGCAGCAGAACGGGTGGGGCCGGTTTCGCGGTGAGCGCTGCGGGGGAAATGGACAGAAAAATGAACAATCCAATAATGAATCTTCGAAAAACCATAGCGAGCCTCGTTTTATTTTATCGCTTAAGTAACTTTATACCATATGGTACTATTGAATTGATGATGATTTCAAGCACTTCTGCACTTGGGGGAAAGGCTTTGGTACTGGAGAAAACGGTCCGGTGGAAAGACGGTGGAAGTGGTGAGGAAGTCGCAACAAATTTAAGGTACCGGTACGAAAATGTCTATATATTACTGATTGAAAACACCTGCCTCATATTTTCCTGCGTCTTCCGGATACACTTTTCGTAACCAGTTGTCTGTCAGGATGTTGCATTTATTCAGCTTCCGGGTGAGGAGAAATCAACACAGGTATACGGATTTCCGGAGCGGAAGGGATAATGTGCATATCGGTTTCATATTGCTTAAAATACGGACTATGTGTTTTAACGGTATGGTATTTGCAAAAAGATGGAGAACCAGTCATTTTCACGGTGATTACGATATTTATTCAGGAGGAAGAAGGCAATGAGCAATGTTGAGCATCTAGGATTTTTGAAAAGCTTTCCCCATCTCAGTGACTGGCTTAATTGCAACGGGTATTCACTGATTTACTCGCATAAAGATGAGTATGATCAGATACACACCATGTGGAGTGATCGTTCGTCGGCACCGTTGGAGGACGGTACCACTGATGCGAAGGAGTGGCTGGTCGTCACGTACTGTGAACAATGTAAGGTCATCGATGTGTATAAGCGTGTGGCAATCTGCGGATTGGGTGATGACGAGCGACTGACGGAAACTCTTTCGGCGGCCCTTTCATCCGAAGATGAAGATTCCGTGATAAACCGGTTTGATGACGAACACGATCTCTCAGAGCTTCTGTAGCGGGGCCGGTATTCTGTAATGCCTATGAAAGAACCTTTTTACGGAAATTATGGCCACAACCGATTCTGTTCGATGAGGAGCTGATTGATCATCAGTTTGTGAATCCCGTTCTGCAGCGACGCAACCATGGGATCATTCGCGTATTTTGAGAGTACGTTGCTCCGTTCATCAGGATCGAAGCCGAGGTGGTAGAGCACGCGAGTACCGCCGTTCATTTTATGAATGTATTTGAACGGGTATTGAATGCTTACCAGTGATATGCCGTCGTACGGTTGTGAAAGCAGCACCGGTTCCCGGGGGCCGGGAGAAAATATCGATGTTCCGACGGAATGATATGCCGGAGCGATCTGCAGCAGATCGAAGAGGGTCGGCATCAGATCCACCTGTGAATACGCATGCCGCGTCATACGTTGCGGCGTGATATGATCTTTCCACAGGATCAACAGCGGCGTCCTGAAGTTTTCCTCCCAGGTACCTTTTTCGTTCTTCGTAGAGTGCCGGCCCGACGGAAAACTGTGATCACCGGTAATGATGATGATTGAATTTTCGAGCCATTGCCGATGATCGATTTGTGAAAAAAGTTCACGAAGGCAGGAATCGGCGAAAAACATCGAGTTCCTGAAGTTTTTCGCGAAATCCGACTTTCGGGCGTGGGGATAGAGCCGCTTGCGGTCGTCGGGCAGGCTCTGGAACATCATATGATGCGAGACGTTGAACGTCGTAAGAAAGAGGGGACGCCGCCGGTACTCCCCGGCAGTGTTGCTGAATTCATCATCGAGCATCAAGAAGCACTTGCGGTAGAAATAATCGTCCTGGAGTCCCCATCCCCATCGCATCGTTTTTTCCTCTTCCGTCAGCAGATCCTCCGTGATGGCCCGTACATCGGTGAAGCCGGCTTTTTTCATGAAATCACCGGTATTGTCGTATGAGATATCATGATACGCCTTGATGAAAAGAGAGGTATAACCATACTCACCGAGTATTGCGGGAAGACCCCGGAATGACAGGTCGGGGAAAGCGGTGGATTCCTTTTCACCGAACCCGGGATAGACTCCGGTCATCAGTCCGAAGAATCCGCGTGCCGTCTGAACCGAATTACCGTAAAAATGTTCAATGTAAACGCCCTGAGGTATCAGGCTGTTGAAGAACGGAGTGATTTCCCGTCCGTCCTCGATGGTGTCTTCCACCAGAAGACCGTTGAAAGATTCCAGGCAGATCATGAGTATGTTCGGGAGGTCTGCCGGATCGGGACGCGTTCGGGAGGAATCGATCGGATGCAGGTAGGGGTAGGGAACGTCGATATCCGACATGGTCTCGATAAGCGAGGCCCGCCCTGCCGCGTATCGCCTTGCTGAATGATAGCAGCTCCGGGGAGGGTCGATGCACTGCAGCGGCACGAGAAAAAGGAGAAGATAAACGGCAAATGCGACAGCGCCGGATCTGAACCTGCCTTCGGCTGTCGGGGAATCGTGCTTTCGGGATTTGCGCAGCAGCTGAATGAGTATGCCTGCTCCGATACAGTACAGGGTGAACAGGTATGACTGCACGGTCAGGCGGTCGGCGAGTACGATCCATGACTGTGCATGGGTCAGCAGGTCGGTGTTGAGTCGCAGAATTGATAGGTCGAAGGGAGCGCCTTCGGTGATATGGTACAGGGTGAGGAGATAGTAGCACGCGCCGATCAGTGCGGTGATAATGTTGCCCGCGAAGCGGATGCCGGTGGTCAGGTGGTTGACCGCGTGTACAAGCAGTGCGGGGAGCAGTATGGATGCGGCAATTCCGATCGGCAACAACCATGGATGGGGAAAACTGAAAGCTGCATATTTTATAAAGAGCAATGCCTGCATGGAGAGCAGCAGCCAGGTGGCCGGATAGAAATCAATTCCCGCGATGGTGATTGTACCGGTGAGTGCCCTGTGGATTATCGCCCGCAACTCCATGATACCGGTGGCGAGAAACCGGTTGACCTCGGAAAACGAGGAAAGACCGCTGACGGTCGCACCGGCGGCGGGCGGGGACTGGCGCCTCAGGATACGGGTGATTACTATTGTTTCGGCAATGATGAATGCGCCTGCTATTACCACCGTGGATGACTTCCATGGTTGCTCGCTTACGTATACCAGCCATTTGAGATGGAACAGTGCAAACGGATAAAGCAACAGAGCCGATCCGGATACGGTACCCGAATTCATCAGGTGTTTACGAATCAGGTGCACCAGCTGCAGTAGCAGATAAAGCAGCGGGGCGGAGATGATGAATGCAAGGAAGACTCTGAAAAATATGTCGTTATATCTGCCGCGAAACTGTGCCCAGTTGAGCTGGAAGTAGAGGAGTATACCGAAAACGGAAAAATAAGCGGCTGTGAAACTTCTGAGTATGCGCATTATGTGGTTTCAGATAATTTGAGACGGATTTGAATCGGTATGAAAATAATTAGGTGATTGCAGGAACCGGGAAAAAATATCGCGGATGAAGACCGAGGGGTTTGGATACAGAGAGGTAAATTTTCCTTCTCTGCAAGGTTGTATTTTGAATCGTGAATGTTATATCGAATAGGTCGGAAAGGAGCATCGCGGTTGCATAAAATACCTTTGATAATCATTTCCATAGCGATCGGTTTTGCGGATATATTTGGTGTTGTGGACGACGGTTCGGTGCTCCATTCCGGAGAAGCCACTTTTTATGGTGACGGTGGTGGAGGAAACTGTGGCTTTCCGGGGGAGGAACAACCTTTATTTCATGGCGCGATGAACCAGATCGATTACGACAGTGCCGCAGTCTGTGGTGCCTGGGTACACATCGTCGGGCCGAAGGGTGAGGTGACCGCATTTATCGATGACCGCTGTCCGGAATGCAAAGAAGGGGACGTCGATCTCGGGCCGGGAACGTTCGATGCAATTGCCGACCGTGCCGCCGGTCGGGTGCCGATACAGTGGCGGTATGTCGAGGGACCGGTGGACGGGCCCATTGCCTACTACTGGCAAACGGGAAGTTCGGAGTGGCATATCGCGGTACAGATCCGTAATCACCGGTATGCGCTCACATCGGTGGAGGTTGCCAACGCGGGAAACGACTGGTTGCCGATGCAACGCAGTTACGACAATTATTTTGTTCTTCCGGGGGGAATAGGCGGTGGTGAGGCGGGACCATTCCGGTTGCGGGTCACCGATATCTTCGGACGGCAACTGATTGATACCGGATTGACCATCATGGAAGGTGAGCTGGTCACGGGAACGGCGAATTTCAATCCGGTTGGCGTGCGCACGGCCTTCAGTTTGTCGGAAAGAAAACCGGTACAGCCGACCCGTGTTGTCTGCACACTGCAGAAACCGGGTTCTGATGGATGGACCGGGCACTATGATGTGTATACCATATCCGGTCGTATAATCAGGAGAAATCTGAATGTGGCAGCGGTTGAAAGGTTGCGAAAAACGGTACAGGTTCAGGGGGTATTGCTGGTATTACGGGTGATACCACAATAGCAGGGCTAAAAATCTTTGGCCCCCTCCTAAAGATAGCCGGTCGTATTGTTGAAAGAAACCTTACTGCACAAGCCGTTGAACGCTTTTTCGGGATCGCACCAGAGGGGGTGGTGATTGTCGGAAACATGGCCGCAGTGAGAAAGTCAGAATAAATGACTGATCACCGGCAAAGAATACCACCCGATACAATGGTCCGGGTGTTACGCGAAAGCCTGTAGTGATACACTCCTCCCGCAAGGCCCGTAATCATCAGCTCTTGACCGGTTATCACGTCGTGGCGGACGCACCGTCCCCGCAGGTCAAATAGTGAGATCGAATACGGCAATCCATCATCGTGAAGCAGTTGCATACCGACATTCCCCGGTCTTCTGGAAACCGCACGGACCTCTGCCGCCAGTATTGGCGCGGGTGCGTACCGTTGCCGGACAGCGGTGGAATATTCATATCGGTAAACACCTGCATCCGTTCCTGCCCAGAGCACCTGTTGCCGGTACTGTGCGATACATCGAACTGCGGCAGGCAGTTCTGTGCCGATACCTCCCCAGATACAATTGGCGGTGGGCGGACATTGGCGGTAGATCGATTTCGGTGTGGCGGCGAGGAGCATTGTCCATTTCCCGGAACCGTAGTCCTGAATGGTGGGAAACGGTACGATCGACACGATGGGCTGATCGGCAGCCGGCGGAGGCAGCGAATGGTTCAACACTCCGTTCCTGAACACCTGAATGCCGCTGTCGACCGTTGCCGCGGCAAGAAGCGTGTCGCCCTGTGAAGTATATTCAGCCATCGACGTGATATTCAGCTTTTTAAGCTCCGTCAATTCACCCGTTCCTCTGAGGAGCGAAGCGGTCATACTGACCAGGGTGTTGTCCCCATAA
Organism: Chitinispirillaceae bacterium; assembly: GCA_016930275.1. Lineage (GTDB taxonomy): Bacteria > Fibrobacterota > Chitinivibrionia > Chitinivibrionales > Chitinispirillaceae > JAFGNB01. The sequence continues at coordinate 16,293 of JAFGHA010000239.1, read as the reverse complement.
CCGTAGTTACCGCCCGCCCAGAGTGTGTTGTCAGTTGAAAAAAGCAGTGCCGCACCTGTTCCCCACGGATTCGAAGGAGTCGTCATCGCGGAAAAACCCTCAACCGATTCACTGCATACTGTTCCCTGAAAAACCCCCGAAGCGTTCGCGGCGAACAGTGTACCGTTGCATCTTCCGCCCGACAGCTCCGGCATCGGCAGGTATTCAACTGCAGTGGGATGGGGTGCCTTCTGAAGCAGGGTGAACTGCCAGAGATTGCCGGGTTCTCCTATTGCGATCACTTTTCCGAGATAGATACCGTCGGAATCGGAACCGTTGCCTGCCGCCGCGAGAATCATGTTGTAATCGATGAGCCGCATGTCGCGCACCGGCAATCCTTCCCACACGTTCAGCCAGTGTCCGTATTCATGGTTCCATATTCCTTTCGACGTTCCCACCATGAGAGCGTCGTCACCGTTACCGGGCGACAAGGTTATGATCGTATTGACTACCTCGTCGTCGAGTCCGAACAGTGTCCATGACGATGCTGCCTGAAGGGGGAGCGCGGCCATGCTGCCGAACAGATAAGCTATGCTGAGCAATCGTGCCATACAATTCATGGAAGAACCTCCGGGAAGAAATTATGGAAGTGGTATCTGTATCGTGTCCCGGTTTCCGGGGTACGTGACGGTAATATTCGTTTTAATGCGGAAAAAAACCAACCTTCCCTCCGATATAACGATAAGAGAAGTGTGGATTTGACGATTTGCGCTCCTGATAGATATACCGACGGCCTTCAAATCCGTTTTGCAACTATCCGGACCTGGCTACCGGGCGGGAGAACGGAAGACGGGAGGCCTGTTGAAAATGTGATAAACTCAATGCAATGAGGAAGTATACGTGAAATGATTTTTAACCCGGATTATTCAATAGAGAAATGCCGGAAGAAAGATCCCGGGACCTGTTTGGCAACCTCTTTCCGAGAGTCGAAGAACAACAGCCTGGGTACGGTATTCCGTGTTCAGGCTGTTGTGAAATGAAGTTAACGGACAATAAATTGACGGATCAACCTGATATTCTTCATCCTGACCTGCGCCACGTAGGTGCCTTTGCTCAGCGTAAGCCGGCGCAGTGAGAATACCTGTTCCGATCCGGTTCTAACCTCCGGTTCGGTATACCGGTGCACCAGGGAACCGTTGAGCCGGTGGATTGAGAGTGCCGGTTTTTCCCCTCCCGAAACGGCAAGGGTAATCCTGTCCGGCATGATCCGTACGCGTTCGGCAACGGGTACCGCCGTTTTGCCGCGGGAAACACCCGTAGTGGGAACACTCGAAACGGTAAAACCGTTATTGACCGGCCGTGACGCGAGCCGTACGGTCAGCAGGTTGTTGTTACCGTCCCACACCGCTCCGTTACCGCTCGAGGGAATGTCCTGCAGCCGGTTGTATGAACCAATTTCCTCTTCGTCGAGGAACAGGTCGATCGATGAGGACAATCCGTGATAGACGACATGCCAGCCGCGACGGTCGGGGGCCCCGGAATAGGTTCCTTCCGCTACATCCACACCGAAGGCGTTTTCCGCATCGGTATATTTCAGATTGGTCGTTCGGAATTCATTTTTCGTCCGGTATTTTTCGGAGACACCATCATCTTCGTACAACTGGAAGGAACCGTCCGCACCGGCATACACATGCACGATAAGCGTATCCTTCGGTATGAAGAAGGTTGATAACGCGTAGGGAGCCTTGGGGATAATTCCCCCCGCTTTCGCCAGTACCGGCTGCGTGCCGGTGGGGGCGTTGTAGTTGATGGTCTGCCCGCCGTCGTATTTCCTGTCATTCCAGAAATCGTACCAGTCACCTTCCGGCAGCCAGATGGAAACGTTGTTGTTACCGTCGGAACAGTTGGGAGCAACCAGTATTTCGCTTCCCCAGTAATACTGCATCTCCTTCTGCCAGGCGGTTTCGTTGTTCTGATCCTCCAGGAACATCGGCCGGACCATCGGCATACCGGTGGCATAGGCCTGGTGAGCCATCGTGTAAATGTACGGAATCATCTCGTACCGGGTGGTGATGTAGGTACGTGCCGTGTTCTGGCAGGTGGAATTGCGTTTTGCCGGCCAGCGCTGGTGTGACGGGCCGTGTGGTTTCCAGATAGGGGTGAAACTGCCGAAACCCATATCCCACTGACGGTAGCTATTGTCGCCGTTGTTGGTGAGATTGACGTGTCCTCCGGCGTCGTGGTTGAAATAGGGGAAACCGGACATCCCGGCGGACTGCATCGCTTTCACCTGGTATTTCATGTCGTTCCAGTTACCGTCGATGTCGCCGCTCCAGTAGAAACCGAACCGCTGGGCACCTGCCGTAATACCGCGACTCCAGAAATAGGAACGCTTCGATTCACCGATCGCCTCATCCCATCCTTCCTTGACGCATGCTTTGAGTAGATTGAAATGATAGTTGATCGATTCTTCCGCCCACTTCTTGCCGCTGAAGAGTGTCGTGGAGTGCGCGTGATCCGGATAATCGAATTCATCCAGCCAGATGGCATCTCCCGGATACCCGAGCGATGGATTGAAGGCATGATCCCAGAAAAGGTCCCATATCCATTTTCGGGCGGCGGGATTGGTGAAATCCGGACAGTCGTTCACGCCCGGGATACTCAGCGAGTTGTTCCAGCTCGGATTGAGGGGAATACCGGGCCTGTTGAGATCGAGTGTCACGGTTATCCCGTTCTGATCGCACCACCGTTTATACTCCGCGGGATCGGGAAAACGGTCCTTCCGCCAGTCGAACCAGGAGTTTTTCTGCCCGGAAGTCGCTTCGTTCGATGCTCTCCACGCATTGTCGTTCACCTGGTGGTCAAAGGCGAACCCCGCGTTTCGGTGACTATTAATGGTATTTTTCCACCACTGTTCACCGTTATTGTTCGGGTCACTTTTATCGGAGAGATGCAGCCCGAAAATAGATCGCTGCGGCATTCTCGCCCGTCCGGTAAGCTGGGTATACCGGTCCAGTACCTGGGTGAGTTTCGGACCACCGATGAAAAAGAAATCCATTTGTCCGTCGTAGCCTTCGTCGTCAATCTGCAGGGAGTAGGTATTGTTCGCGCACAGTGTAATAGTATGGGTGAAGGTGGTATTCAGAAATACGCCATATCCTTTCGATGAGAGGAAGAACGGCACCACGCAGGCACCTTCGTTGCCGCTGCGGACTTTCATGCTGGTACCGCGACGATCCAGTTTTGGGATACGGCCGTATTTTACGTGTCCCAGTCCGGTGAAATGTTCATCGGTGGTTGACGCGAATGATTCGGTAATTGTATTGCCGCTCCAGCTGATACCGTTATCTTCTTCGAGCAGTGGTTCATTTGCACCTTTCATTGAAAATGATAGCTTGAGCGGACTTTTTTGGACGGTAACCGCGATACCGTCACCGGGAATGGTGACAAGTTCCAGAGTGGATGCTCCGTCTGTCTCCGATAGGGAGCCTTCCCAGTCGTGTTGTTCAACCATCTCGTAGTGATCGTCCTCCAGAAACTCCTCATTGCTTCGGATGATTTGAATGCGGACCATATATCCGCCGTACGGGGTGATTCTGATTTTTCCACCGGAACACGTTATCAGGACGCTCCGGTCGACGGTTTCATGTGAGGTATAGGTACCTACCTGTTGAGCGGAAATTACTGTAAAAAACAGTACGATCTGCAAAATAAAACCATGAATAAAGACCCGTTTTCCGTATTTTCCGGTTACTATATTCTGGTACATTGACGTTCTCTCCCTTAGGAATAATGGTAAATTGACGCAATGAATTGAAATGTTAAAAACAATAGAATTGATATTCTGATATAACAGAAAAAATGTATTCATCAGATGCAATTAAAATCCGGAAAGATGGATTTGAAGGCAGGCAGGTTCAATGCACCAAATCAAATGCTTATAATATGACCTCAGTTATTTAAACGGTTAATTTAACCGAAGACCTTATCTTCTCTTTTCCCCACTTCCCCTTATGCCCTGATTCCTATTTAAATATATACCGAATCGTTTGGAATTTCATAAATAAGTGTTCTACCTCGGGGAGGAAGGAAAATAAAAAAATCGAATCTGTGTACATCACACATTTTGATGTGAAGGGGGTCTGTACAGTAATAAAGTCACGTGAGCGACTTTTTTCATTTCTTTTGCCGTGGTGGACCGGCAGTCCTCACGGTAGAATGACCCGCCGTGTGACACTACCGTCATTGGTGATAATCTGAATAATGTGTGTACGGTTGCCGGTTGCATGAACAGGCACGGTAATTTCACTGGTTCCCGCGTACTGGTAAGTGAAAACCAGTTGACCATGAAGATCAAACAGCTTTACACCTGTAATTGCTGACGGAGATGTCAATGTCAGCAGTGTATTTCGTGCGTGCAGTTTCATTGAGCAGTGCACGATACCAGTGGTTTTCTGAGGGGGGTGCTGTCGTACCTCCACCGGGTCTCCGCCTTTAAACAACACATGCATGGTTACCGGCGCATCGGGCATGGTAAAGGTGTACAGTTTTTTCGATGAAACGTCGCTGACGGTACCATCCGCCCAGTTCAGGAACGTCTCTCCGTTATTGGGCATCACCTTGGTCGTCACGGTTACTCCCGCAGGAAAATTACCACTTACTGTCACGAGACCCGTATTCGCCTTGTTCGGCGTGACCGTGACTTTATGGAGCGGCGCAAGCACTTCCGCCAGCTTTCCCACATCGGCATGCGAAGAGAGTTCCTTTATCCCTTCCGCCACCATGCGGGCATTGATGATCGATCCCATTTCCTGAAAGTGGGTGGTAATGTCGGCATAGCCGTCGGGATAATTGGGGTACTCACCCGGCTGCAATCCCATATGATGGTAACTGTCAAGATAGGGTTTTCCCACCGACTGCATGAACACCGCGCTTTTCGCCTCGAGGTCGATAACGGGAACATTCTTTTCTTTTGCCACGTTTTTCATTGCGGTGCAGTAATCCGCCCCCCGGTCATATTCGGTGAAAACTCTCCGCACGGTGGTGCCGTTCCAGGTGTTCATGTTCATCGGGGTAACGAATACCGGGATCACTCCTTTCGCCCTTGATTCATCAGCATAAAGACGCAGATAGGATTTGTAGGTATTCGTGTCGGCGTAACGGTCTTCTTTGGTGTAATCCCGGTCGTTATGACCAAATTGAATAAAGACGAAGTCGCCGGTTTTCAGTTCTTTGACCACGTCCGCCCATCGTCCTTCCACATAAAACTTTTTCGTGCTCCGACCGCCGATAGCCCGGTTATTTACCGTTACGGTGCCATTCTCGAAAAAATGGAAAAAAAGCTGCCCCCATCCGGTGAAGGGATATTCACTTTCCGCATAGTTGCATACGGTTGAGTCGCCGATAAGGAAAATCCTGTATGATGTTGATTGGGCGACGACAACTGCTGTAACGGCGATGAAGACAATAATGAGTGGGAGAAACAATTTTAGCGGAATGTTTCGGCGAAGGGTGTTCTGTTTTGGTATGGTAAGGTTTCCCATTGGTGATCTCCCGGTGTTCATCTTGTTGCCTGTTTCATGGTGGTCTGTTTCGTGATGTTTCTGCCGATGGTGATGAGGAACAGAAGTAGAGAGAGATAACTGACTGAATTAACCATCGATACGATTTTTCGTCCCACTGTAGTTGTATCGTACGGGTAGAAAAGAGTAACTTTTCGAGAAAAATCGTCGTTTGGAATAGTGACAGCCAATTTCATCGCCTTGTACCAGTTTTTTAAAATATTCAAAATCAACAGGGTGCTTCAAAGAAATGCTCTATACTAATATAAACCAATTCTTTTCCCGTAGAGAAAAATACAGAGTAAACTCAGAGGCGAGTTCAATCAGCCACAACAGATACCACGGGTTATCTTGCAAAAGGTCAGGGAGGCTGCCGAAAGAGTTTTCATACCCCGTACCTGATCGCATCGACATCACACAAATAGGGAGACTACATTGTATTCGAGCACATACTTGCGGTACTGTAGTACTATCGCATTGAAACTGGTACTGCTGCTCTTTGCGGGATCCATCGCCGCGAGGGCCGATAAATTGACGGTTGACACTGCTCCATGGGACTTTCATAAAAACTCCCGCTTGCCGTATCGCTTCATTTTTTCTGAGAAAATGATTCCATTGGGATTTCAACGCGATTCGGTACCGGTCGGGCTTTCAATAGAACCTGCGCTTGCTGGAAAATGGCAGTGGGCTTCGCAGAGTACACTCCAATTCAGTCCCGATTCGGACTGGTGTATCGGAAACCGGTATACCTTTCTGATCCCTGAAGACATTTGTTCCAAAATATCAGGCACTTGCTTGAGTAAAAAGGTGAAAAAGTCACTTCAGTTAGGGGAGTTGAATGCACAGGTTCTCAATGCCGGGACAATTCTGTCGAATGTCGATCCGATTCAACTATATTTTTCACTGGAGGTTATTGCTGATTCAGTCCGAAAGTATCTGTCCGGTGTTCCGGAACCTTACACACTCACTACCGGTGATGAACATTACTACTCGATACGACCGGAAAACGGATGGCCTGCGGGAGAGAAGATTCATCTGTTCATCGATACCCGCCTTACTCCCCGCGGAGGTACAATAAGACTTACCCCGGCACTGTCGGAACATTTTACGGTGAGTGACACCCTGTTCTGCACCGGTTTGTTCCGTAACGAAAAAGAAGTGTCACCTGCAGATACCCTCTTTCTTGAAGATGATTATGTTCTGCGGTTCAATCGTTCCCTGCATCGCGATGCCTTCCGTGATTATTTCACGGTAAACGGAAAAATGCCGGATGAAGTGGATATACGCGATACAGAAATCAGAATAAACCGGTACCTTGTGCCGCTGCAACCATGCACACTCATGCTTGGGGCCGGTATGCCTTCCAGGGACAGCGCGTTTCTTTTCAAAGACCGCCGATTTATTCTTGTCGGTGACAACAACAGGGTTGACCCGGATATGCCTTCCTTTTCAATCAAAGGAATCGAAGTCAGGTACGCGCCTGAAGATTCCATGAGCAGTACGGAACTTTCTCCCGCTGTACCGGTTGAATTGACACCGGATATGAAGTTCATTTTTTTAACCCGTGGAAAGAATGACGTCGCCACGCAGCGAAGACGAGGACAGGCATACTGCATCACTGCCGCTGGTGTTGACACGTTACGAAGCAGCGGTTCGAGTGATGTTCATCTCCAATTCCGTATCGATCCGTTTCAATTGCCCGTCAACAGCTGTTGCACGCTGATAGTGAAGGCGGGCTATGTATTCAACGGTCGTCAGCTCAAGCGGGATTTCATCGCACCGTTCCGGACGGGCAGGTTCCTGATTCCACCGGATTGCAAACCCGTATTGGGAAAAAGGTACCGGAGTTACTTCTACCGCCGGCATCACCGAAACCAGCGCTATCTGTTCTTGCCCGGTGTGGAATCAGTTCCGCTGGAACGATACGGCAAGGCGCGTGTGGTTACGGCAATCAGAAATATTTCAGCTGCAGAGCAACGTGCGCGGAACGATTCGACATTCATTCCCTCCGGCAAGTGGTATACAGACACAATCCCTCCTCCTGAAAAAGCGGTGGACTGGTATGAATACCTGCCACTTCCTCTGACCCCGGTATTGTCATCGCAGCGGCGGGGGAGCGCCGAGGTCCTCTATGCAGTCAACGATACATCGTTCGATACGATCGGACAGGTAACGGTGACCGATCTCGGCGTGCAGCTGCTCAACGGAAGACTCGCGACCGCCGTAATAGTGACGTCATTGACGGAGAGAACTCCTGTCGCCGGCACCGAGGTCGAATTGTACGGCACCGACGGTACCGTGCTCGACCGTGGAACAACCGATACGGCGGGATTGGCGCTGTTTGGTGGAACATTCAATCCTGAATTCATACAGGTGGCTGTTCCGGGGGATACGCTGGTGGAACATTTCAGCGGATACCGATTTTCCGACAGCGTTCCCGGAGAGCGGTTTCTGATCACCGATCGAACGCTCTATCACCCCGGAGATACGGTGTATTTCAAGGGGATTGTCAGAAGGCTTCTGGACCGATGGGAACCGGCGCGAGGAGATTCGGCGATCGTATCGATTGACTGGAAAGACGGGAAAACCTTTATCGACACGTTTGTGCTTACCGGATGCGGATGGTTCTCCGGTATCGTGGTGATACCGGAGAACGTGCAATTCCGTGAATTTGAAATATCGGTGAATCCCATGCACACGAAGTGCAGACAATGGCTGCATAAAACATTCAGCGTTGCCGCATTCCGGCCGGTTGAACTTGCGGGAATTATCGAAAGCGGGTATATCGCCGGTGATTCCATACATTTTCCGCTATACGTACGGTGGTTGCATGGCGGTACTGCCGGAGCATGTCCGGTGGAGTGGAAATGTACCTATCGGGAGAATCGGGAATACCCGTACGGATTTTTACGAAACGGAAAGGACGTAAAGGATCGGTTCTGGGAGCATTCCGATACGATAACTCTGGATACGTCGGGAAGAGCCGGTATTGCAATCCGGCGGCTTCCGGATGACAGCGGTGGTAGCTATATTCTGAAAGTAGTATTCAACGGGTCGTCGGTACAATCCGCTTCCGCTCGAAATTACCTCAGGATTCCCCGCAGTTCACGACTTCGTCTACGGCAGAGGGGCGCGGTTATGTTTAATAACCGAGATACGACATTCTTCAAGTTTACAGCAACAAGGGAGAACCGTGAACCGGTGTACAATCTTCTATTGAATGCCGGGATAGTTCGTCACGATACGGTAAGAACTACGGTTAAAAACCGTTACGGACTTCCGGCAGTAATCAGAAAAATCAAGGACAGGAGGATCGGTGGAATACAGGCGGTAACCGATTCACTCGGTTACGGAACCTTCCATGTGCCTCCTCTGGAGTCGGGAAGGTATACACTCACCGTGCAGCCCGAGGGGTTTGCACCGACGGATTCCTTCACCTATGCCTTCGAGGTGAAACGCAGGTCTTCGTATACGGGGAAATCGCGCAGGGATAATGATTCGCCGAGCGATACCTTTACGATCACCAAATTGGATACGTGTATGCATGCGGTCGGTGATACCGTTCATTTACGACTGCACAGTTCCCGTGATTCCTGCATGATTGCGGTAACGGTCAGACGGGAAAATATCTATCGTTTCGATTGGATTCAAATGCAGGGGAGGGATACCATTATCACCCTGCCGATCGAGGACCGCTTTATTCCGGAAGTGAAAGTCGCCGCCTCCTGCAGGTTACCGTTGCGAAAATGGGACAAAGGATTTACCTTCGATCAACCCCAAACGGTCATAAACGCGACGGAAACGGTCGAAGTGGCAGCGGAGTCGCGCAGAATTCCTGTAGCGGTACATACCGATCGTTCCGAATATGCTCCCGGTGACAGCGCAACGGTACGGCTTTCGGTACCTGCAGAGTTTGCTTCGGCGACGGCGCTTGTCATGGTGGTGGATGAGGGGATACTCCGACGCTCCGGAAATCATTCCAGTGATATTTTTACAAGATTCTCCAGAGCTTCTCAAGCAACCGGCTTATATAACGACGTTGCATTTTTCAGGTCTGTACATGGTACCTTCAATTATGACAGCAGCAATCAGCTTTATCTACGTCCGCACAGACTGGGAATTTCAGGAATCGGTTATGGCGGGGGGTATGGAAGCGGGTTCGGCGGTTCAGGTTCCGGCGGTATCGATGATCTTATCGGTGGGTTGATGGGAGCGGACGGTGGTGGCGGTCTTGAGTTCACTCCCTCAAAAAAAGGAATGATACGTAACCCGCCCCGGCCCTGTGCCTGTTTCAATCCGAAGGTCACTTTCGATACTGAGGGAAAGGCGATATGCCGGTTCCTGCTTCCCGGGAATCTTACCCGTTGGCGTGTTACCGCCATCGTTGATGATACGACGGCGTTCGGATCGGATACGACAAGTTTTACCGCACAAAAAGATCTGATGGTGCGTCCTCAGCTGCCCCGTTTTCTGCGCAGGGGAGATTCCGCAGCGGCGGTTTACATAGTTGAAAACCGTTCGGGAAGAAGCGGGACGGTCTTTTCCGGCGTGGCGGTGGCCGGGGATACCATCACCGATACCTGTGAACTCTCTTCCGAAGGCGTACGACAGGTCAGTTTTCCGCTTCGGGGCCGGTCCGAGGGTACGGATTCACTTCTTTTCATGGCCAGAAACGATACGCTCTTTGATGCGATCAGGCTTGCAGTGCCGGTCATCTCGGAGCGTACCCGCAATGTGGAAGCCGTATCCGGAACAACTACCGAAAGTGTCGTTATACCGGTACTACTCCCGGAAACTGGTACAAACGACAGCGGCACTCTTGCCATGAATCTTTCGACAACCCGCATGCGGAACTGTGAAGAAGGGGTCGGGTATCTCTTCGGTTATCCCTACGGATGCCTGGAACAACGGAGTTCAAAGATTCTGCCCCTTCTGGTCCTGGGCGATTTCATGCGACGATTCAACCTGCCGATGCTTGACGGTGGCGATGAACGGGAAGTGGTGCGGAAGTATCTTGATAATATCGTGAGTTTTCAGAATAAGGACGATGGCGGTCTCGGGTACTGGCCGACGGATACCGGGCGTTCGTCACCCTGGCTTACCGCTTATGTACTGGAGGTGATGGAACGGGCAAAGGATGCATCGTATTCGGTCAATGAGACGGTGTTTTACCGCGCACTCGGGTATCTGCGTTCTTCGCTCCGCAGTAAAAAGGATACTTCCGGACGGCAGGCATATCTTGACAGTTATATGCAACTGATACTCGCTGCAACGGGAAAACCTGATCGGGCGGCGTTACGGAAATTGTATGTTCATAAAGACAACCTGCCGTTGTCCGCACGGGTTAATCTGCTCAGGGCGATGCATGTCGCCGGGGGATTCCGGTGGAAGGTGCGGTCACTGCAAAAGGGATTGCGCCGGAGGCTTGTCGAGAAAGATCGTCTCGCTTACTTTTCGTATGAGAAATCGGATGAATTTTCTTCCTGTCATGAATCGCCCGTCCGGCAGACGGCCCTGACGCTCGAAGCACTACTCGAAACCGGTACACGCAGCCGTTTCGATGAACCGTTGATACGCTGGCTGCTGGAACAGCGTCGCAACGGACGATGGAGGAATACCCAGGAAAACATGGCTGTTTTCAGGGCATTCGCCGCATATACACGGATATATGAGTTCGATAATCCTGATATTGATGTTACCGGAGTACTTGGAAAAAGTAACTGGTTCAAGGTGACCCTGCAGGGACGTAATGAGGTCGGATTTACTGCGGAAAAGCCGCTTGATTCTATTCCGTCCGGCGGGAATACCGATGTACTGCTGCACTGTACCGGTACCGGGCGGTTGTATTACGATCTGATGCTGACTACCTTCCCGAAAGCTCCGGGCCCGAAGGTTGCCAACGGATTGTCAATTGTCCGTACGGCAATACCGGTGGATGAAAAAGGATCATCACTTCAGTCCCGGGAATTCCATACCGGCCAGTTGCTGAAGGTTACGCTTACGATTCGCTGTGATCAGCATCTTACTTTTGTCGCGATCAATGATCCCGTACCAGCCGGATGTGAGGCGATCAATCCCGATCTCAACGGGGCACACCGGGAAACGGCCGACAGAATGACCGGTTGGCGCGGACCGGGCGGACTGTCACATCGTGAGTTCCGCGACAGTCGGGTGCTCTGTTTCGCCGATGCCATGCCCACCGGAGAGTACCGGTTCAGTTACCTGATGAAAACAACGACCGCGGGAAGGTTCCAGTGGCCGGCCCCGGTTGCGGAGGCAATGTACTATCCTGAATTTTTCGGACGCGGTGAGGCCGGTTGGATGTCGATTTATGAGCGTTCCGGAAATAGTGGTCCGTCTTCGAAAAAAAAGTAAGCATCTTCCGGTACTCTATCGGTGGATATAGTGGAACATCCGTATTCCAACTGCCGGAACCATACTACCGCGTTTGCCGGTTGAACCATCTGAAATAAGAAGGTATATTCTCGACTTCTGGCCTGTGCTCTCTCACCCGATGCGTTCCGTCAGTTACTGTTGTTAAGGAACGCAGCTACCTGTCTTGGAAAGGACGTCAAAAAATGACAAGAAAACCGATTCCGGTGATGATGGTTAGTTTCTTTACAATGGCAGTGATTGCCGGCAGTGTTTATGCCAATCACCAGATACTGGTCGGACCACGAACCGGGTATCATTCGTCGGAAGACAAACGGTATCATCGGTATGATGAAGGTTTCCTGTTGGGGTACCGGTATAATTTCAATGTCGGGAATATGTTTCAAATGGATGCCGGACTTGAAAACACGACAGATATAATGATAGGTTTCAATGATCGGAATGAGGGAACACTGCTCGGAACCGATATGCTGCTTGAACCCGGTTTCGGGCTGCTTTTCACCGCGCTGATCCCGTTTACGGCTCGTTTCCGGACGGGTTTTTCGTATCGATCGAAAAATTACTCTTGGACATATACGAATCCGGACATATTCGATTCTCACTACGGGTCAAATGGATTCGGGTTCTTTTACGCTCCCGGCCTGTTTTTTCAAAACGATATCGGATATATTGGTTGTATTCTTACCAACCGATTGCATTTCGGTCGCCAGAAGATGGAATATAATGGAGGTGATGATTTCAGCGACGGTTTCAGAGAAAAGATGATGGATTGGGGATTTGAGGCTGGTTTGAACGGACGAAGAGTATCGCATACCCTCGCTTTTGTTTTTTCGAGACGGAAATCAACCACGAATGATACATGGAGCAGCTGGAAAGATACCCGCTCCACAAAATCGCTGACCTACAAGATCGGGATTAACCTACCTGAGGTGTTGAAACTTCCACGGATTCGTTGATCTGCCCAGGGTAATCTTCCCGGTAAAGAGATTATCGCTCGGTGAAATTATGCCTATAGGTAGATATCAGGATTTTCACAAATAGGGTAATCATTACTGTTATAATAACAGAGATACATGCCAAAGCTTTTTATCTCTAATTCTGACTATCAGTACTCCAAAACTGTGTGTGCCACCGGATAGTACTCACTTAGATAATGTATCTGTAACACAGCGGTGCACAAAAAATGTATCACCAACGGATATTGCACGTTTCGGGAATGTGTACGACAACGGAGTATTCCACGTTTGAATACATAGAAAATTTTCCTGTTGACAGCGCTTGAAAATTTTACTATAATATTAATGTACTATAAAACTATTACAATAGCACAATAGGAAGCGCTCATGGCATTTTTTTTCAATATCAGCAACTCGAGCGGAGTCCCTTTTTACCGCCAGATCGTCAATCAGGTGGTCTATGGGGTGGCGAACGGCGTTCTCAAACCGGGAGAACGGCTTCCTACCGTCAGGCAGCTGGCGGTCGATTTGCAGGTCAATCTTAATACCATTGTTAAAGCATACAACGAACTCGAGATCCGTGGGGTGGTCAACACACAACAGGGAACGGGAACCTTCATTGCAGAGAATCAGGAACCAGTCGATCCTGTGGAGCAGGAAAAGGGGCTTGAACGGCTGTGCGCGAATTTTCTAAATGAGGTGGCCGCACTGGGGGTGAAAACGGAGAAGGTTTTTCCTATTTTAAAAAAGATTGAGAAAGAACGCACATCACACAAAGGAATACATGCATGAAAAACGAATCGTCCGTCTATCGGTCCGCACGGGAATACAATCCTGTACTCTGGGCACTTCAGAAAAAGCTGTTTACTGTACGGCGGTATGTCCTCAATGGTTTACTTTTATCGCTAGGTGTCGCCGCCTTTCTGGCACTACCTTCATTGTTTGGTGTGTCAACCGGTGTTGCAGTTCTGGTTGCCCTTTTGTTCATTGCTGCCGGTTGCTCCATGCGGATCGCTTTCGAGTGGGAGCGGGTGCCGGTACTGCGACTGGGAAAGTATCGTGCCGTTAAAGGACCGGGGGTCTTTTTCCTCTTTCCCCTGATCGACACCACGTACGGGTATGTGGACAGCCGCATTACGGTTACGGATTTTTCTGCGGAAAAGGTGCTCACGAAAGATGCGGTACCGATTTATGTGGATGCCATCATCTTCTGGATGATCTGGGACGCCGGGAAAGCCCGGCTCGAGGTGGAAAATTATCAGAGTGCGGTACCACTGAGTGCGAAGACCGCCTTGCGTGAGATTATCGGAAAAACGACACTGGCGCGGCTGTTGACCGACCGCGATGAAATCGGGGCGGAACTCCAGAAAATCCTCGATGCCAAGACCAATCCGTGGGGGATAACTTCGCTTTCGGTGGAAATAAAGGATATCGTTGTCCCGCAGGAACTCGAAGATGCCATATCCAGAGAAGCACAGGCGGAACGGGAGAAAAATGCGCGGGTGATTTTAGGATCGGCCGAGATTGAACTGGCCGAAAAATACGCGATCGCATCGGAAAAATATAAGGGGAACGAGGAGGCGCTTTCACTTCGGTCAATGAATCTGCTTCTCGATGCGGTTAAAAACAAGGGGTCGATGATCCTGGTTCCGTCGGATACTCCGAACCTGATCAATAAGGCGATGTCACTTGCTATTGCGAAAAATACATCGCAGACGGATACCGGCAGGAACGATACCTGATACGTCGGTATACTCACTACTTAAGGAGGATCTGATGGCGATACTGGAGATGAAGGCGGTTACCCGGCAGTACCACAAGGGAGAGCAGGTGGTACATGCCCTGCGCGGGGTGGATCTGGCCATCGAGAAAGGGGCGTTCCTTTCCATTGTCGGGCCATCGGGATCCGGAAAGTCAACACTGCTCAACATTATCGGCTGCCTCGACTCACCGACCGGCGGGGAAGTAATCTATAACGGCAATCTTCTTGGGGCAATGAGTGAAAATGACCTTGCCGATTACCGGAAAAATCATATCGCGTTTATCTTTCAATCGTACAATCTGATACCGGTGCTTACCGTGCGGGAGAACGTGGAGTTGCCGCTGGTGATCGAGAAGAGGTGGAGCCGCGATCAGATGCGTGAGAAGGCGATGGCCGTGCTTAAGGCGGTCGAACTCGATTCCATGGCCGAACGGTTGCCGAAGGAACTCTCGGGCGGACAGGAGCAACGGGTTGCCATTGCGCGGGCACTGGTCAAGCAACCGCTGGTGGTACTTGCCGATGAGCCGACCGCGAACCTCGATTCGAAAACCGCTGAAAATATTATCTCGATAATGCAGCGTCTCAACACTGAACAGCAGACCACCTTCATTTTTTCCACCCACGATAAACTCATGGAACAGCATGCACGGCGGGTAGTGGTCCTGCGCGATGGACAGATCGCATCGGACACCCGGAAGGAGGGGTAACGGTATGCTGCTCAAAATCGCACTTCGCAATCTGCTGCGCCATAAACGGCGGACGTTTTTTTCGGCAATTACCATTGCAGTGGGAATGCTGTTTTTTATCGCCATGGATTCGATCATGGCCGGAATGGACCGGGGAGCAATCGATAACATGGTCGCCCTGAGGACTGCGGCAATCCGACTGCAGACCAGCGAGTATGCAGAAGAACAGGATGCCCTGCCGCTCAAATACGGGGTCGACAATTTTACCTCCATCCGAAAAGAGATTCTGAAGGATAAACGGATCAAGGGAGTTACCGGACGGACCCGGTTTATCGGTCAGATGTCAATTTATACCGATATGAAGCCGATTATCGGTACGGTGATCGAACCAGCTACCGATTCAACGGTGTTCTCCCTGCGCGACTACATCGAGGGCGCCTATTTCTCGGAAGAAAACGAGCGGGAAATCCTGCTTGGAAAGGATCTTGCCGAAGAGCTTGGCCTGAACGTGGGAGATTACGTGACCTTGTATGCGATGTCGCGGTATGATGCACATAATGCCGATGATTTCAAGATCACCGGGGTTGTCGCCACGACCGACCCGGTAATCAACGGTTCGGGAGTGTTCATTTCGCAGGCGGGAGGGGACAGTTTTCTCGATCTGGAAGGGCTTCGGACCGATGTTATGGTAGGTGTTCATCGTAAAGTAAACCTTCGTGATTTTCTCAGGGAGATCAAAGCGGTGCAGCGTACCATACACGCCGCTTATCCCGATCTGATCGCTCAGAACGTTCTTGAACAGGAGGCGGGCTTTTTCGAGATCGCAAAATCAAAACGGGGATTCGGCATGATGTTTCTTGCAGTGATACTGCTCATTGCCGGTGTGGGAATTTTCAATACCGTACTCATGAGTGTGTACGAGCGTATCCGTGAGATCGGGGTGTTGCGCGCGTTCG
>JAFGHA010000238.1 GCA_016930275.1 Chitinispirillaceae bacterium | reverse complement strand
GCAATTCTATTCCTACCTGCAAGGCCCTCTTGCAGCAATTTGGGTGAAGCGGAAGGCGCCGGTGCAATGCCGGCGCATTCTTTTTTTAAGGCCTGTCCCGCAGTTGGTTTCCCTATCCGAAATGCAGAATCATCAAATGATAAAAGATAAACGGGCGGTTGTTATTGTCCCGCCACTGCAGGATTTTTACACGACCCCGCACCGCATCTCCTCACTTGGCATTGAAATCGTGAAAAAAATACTCGGAAATCATGGATATCCGGTTTCCGTACTTGACTGTCTGGAACAGGTGTCCCCGGGATCACACCTGCCACTCCCCTCTGCTTTCGATTATCTGAAACCGTACCTGCTTCCCGATGAAACCGGCAGATGTTCATTCTTCACCCGGTTCCGCCATTTCGGCGAAAGTTTCGATGAGGCTCTGACCAGACTGGAACCGATGCGACCTACGCTCATATTCCTGAGTTGTTTCGCTTTCTGTTACAGCACTCCTTCGCTGGAACTGGCCGGAAGGATAAAAAAGCGGTTTCCCCGGACAACGATTATCGCCGGAGGCGCTGGGGTCTCGGTATTCCCGGAGTATTTTCTCCGGCATCGGTCTATCGATTATACCCTTTCCGGAGAAGCGGAAGTCTCGTTGCCGCCGCTCCTGGAATACCTCTCCGGGATGCTTGACCGTCCCGAAGCCGTTCCGGGTTTTGGATGGAAAGAGGAGGGAGTGGTCAGGTTTTCAACGGGGAAAGTTTCCACCACCGGTGATATGCTCATGCCGGTTATCAAAAAAACTCCCGGCAGAAAAGATACCTTCCGGTATACCGCCTCGGTATCACGCGGGTGCGCGGCCTCGTGCAGGTTCTGTTCCAACCGTCTGACGCATGGAACCACCTTCCGTCACTGTCGGGCAGAACTGTTTGAGGAGATGCTTGCGGCACTCCCCGGTCCGCCCGCGGAGGCGAAAGTGCAGATCAATTTTGAGGATGACAACCTGCTCTGTGATATGCCGTTTTTTCTGGACCTCATCGACCGGTGCCGGAAACGGTTCCCGAATAGCAGCTTTTTCGCTGAAAACGGCCTTGATTACCGGCTTCTAACACCGCAACGGTGCGCGCAACTCATCACCGCCGGTTTCAGACAGTTCAATATCACGGTCGGTTCGGTTGTTCCGGAGGTACTCGCAAGTGAAAACCGCAGGTTCGATGCCGAACGGTACCACCGAGTTCTCGCTCTGGCCGCAGATGCCGGAATACCGGTTATATCATATCTGATCTGCGGACTACCGGGAGACACGACACCGACCATCGCTGAGGGTCTCCGCTTTCTCCGCGAACGGCACAGCCTTATTGGAATGTCGATGTTCTATCCGGTTCCGGGTCTTCCCGGGTTTGAAGACCGCTCGCTGTTTCTTCATCATCCGCCGCAACGGTGCGCCGGGTCATCGGCCTATCCCTGGTGCGATTCTGTTTCAACCGCAACTTTACTGACCGCTTTCCGGCTTGCACGTTTTATCAATCTTACAATGAGCAACCGGATAAACGATGAAGAGCGACTGTTGATTGAACGTACATTACAGCGAAAAAAAATTCATACAATTGTCAGGGAAAACCGGCGGAAACGGGTTATTGAGGTACCCAGGCAGGATGCGGATCTTGTGGAAATGGTACTCGAAGATGGCTGACCGGAATGGTCACTCGCACTCCATCTCCTTCCAGGAGAGTTCGGAGAGCCCTTTTTTCACATTTTTACAGTAATAGATCAGGTTTGAAAGTACCTGTGAGCTGTAACGGAGTGTCGCGTCACCGTTTCCGAATTCCGAGTTCTTGGCGGTTCCCAGCGTAACCACCGCACCGAGGATATCGACGGTTCCGTTTATTTTATTCATGACATCACAGATGATCAACCCCTTGAAATTGCCATCGGAGTTGATCTTCAGTTCGGCGGTTGAGGTACTGTTGTGCACAATGAGAATCCCGCTCGCATTTTCCAGGTGTAGCGGCCCGACATCGTCCTCAACATAAAATATCCCTTCAAAACTTTCATCCAACGTCGCGGTTTTAAACTGATCCAGGCTCCCGGCTGGGAGTCCCAGAAAGGCTTCCGGCGATGAAAACGCTGTTGTGATAGGGGCCATCTCATTGCAGACGGTGCTGCGTACGGTCGAAATATTGTCTTTATCAACAGGAGCGACTCCCCGCCCCCCGACTTTGCTGGTTCCATTCTGGCTCAAACTCATACAGGTGGATATACCATAAACACCATCCCCCACATGATTACCCAGCGAATCGTAATCGCGGCCGTCAATCGTGATACCTCCGGTGAGATCGACGTTGTATCGGGAGGTCACCGCTCCACCGATATTTCCTGTAAAATTCAGCGGAAGCCCCGACGTGACCGCCGCCCTTATCTCGAGCTTCACACAGTTCGGCCCCTCTCGTCCCCATGCCCGCACCGTCACGGTATCGATATTCGACGTCGTGATGCATTGCACGGAGAACATACCGTTACCGAACAATTCATTGTCGAAAACCATAACCGAGGTGTTCGGCAGGAGTGAAAAATACTGATCGTTAAGCAGCCTGGCATAGAATGACTCTTTCCCTGCTTCAGCGATATTCAGTGCAGCGACCTTTTCTCTTCGCGCACCACCTTTTTTAATCGTCAGCCGACTGGTGAAGAAAATCGATGCCATGACAATCGCGCCGATGACCGCGACAACCAGGACGAATACCATTGCGGCTCCCGAAGAGTTGGCAATCGGCTGCAGTGAAAACATGACACTCTGGGGAGAGAATTTCCGGCGCATTTCCGTTTTCCTTAAACCGTAACCAGGAATGGATATACTCTTAATGGTAACGTAAAATGAGGGCATAAACAGGAAACAGGATTTCCGGAAATAGAAAGACTCTCTGAAATTGGCTGGCGGTATTCCCGATACATTAAATGGAAGGTGATGTCAATCATGTACACAAAGGTACGAATTTCACGATAATACGGTATCAGTTACACTCCATCTCTTTCCACGAAAGCTCGGACAGCCCTTTTTTCACATTTTTGCAGTAATTGATCAGATTCGCCAGCAACTGAGAGCTGTAATGAATCTGAGCATCACCGTTTCCGAATGTTGAACTTGTAGTTCTTGCGAGTGAAACCACCGCTCCGAGAACATCACAGGTTCCATTGATTTTGTTCATTTCATCACAGATGATCAGTCCTTTGAAACTACCGTTGGAGTTTATCTTGAGTTGCGTATTGAAGGTACTGTTATGAACAATAAGGATGCCGCTGCAGTTATCGAAGTGAACCGGTCCGCAATCTTCTTCAATGTAGTAGATTCCTTCAAAATGACTGGGCAGGGAGGAAACCTTGAATTGATCGAGACTACCGGCAGGAACCCCGAGGAAAGCCTCAGGCGACGCCATCGCCGACGTGATAGCACCACGTTCGTAGCAGACGGAACTGCGTACCGAAGCGATATCCTTCTTATCCACCGGGGCTACCCCGTTACCGCCCACTGCAGCGTTTCCGTTTATATTGAGACTCATGCAGGTATACACACCGTAGGTACCGTTGCCGACCAGATTATTGAGGGAATCATAATCCCTGCCATCGATGTCGATTCCCCCGGTTAAATCCACACTGTACCGGGCGGTGACCGCTCCACCGACGTTACCGGTGAAATTGAGCGGCAGCCCGAGGTTTACCGCAGCCTGTATCTCCAGTTTCACGCAATTGGGTCCTTCCTGTCCCCATGCCTGAACGGTAACTGTATCGATATCTGCGGCGGTAATGCATTGCACCGAAAACTTTCCGTTGCCGAATATCTGATCGGCAAATACCATGACGGTCGTGTTGGGTTGCAGTGAAAAGTACTTATCATTAAGAAGTTTCGCGTAAAACGACTCTTTTCCCGCCTCCGCGATATTGAGCGCCCCGATTTTTTCTCTCCGGTTGCTGCTTCTTTTGATCGTCAGTCGACTCGTGAAGAATATGGAAGACATGACAATACCGCCCAAAACCGCAATAACCAGTATAAACACCATTGCGGCACCGGAAGAATTATTCAGGATATCGGGATTGATTCGTTGGGTACACCCGGGAGATTTTAATTGCATGCCAGCCCTCATGAAAACTTCATTACTTCCTGTATAAGATGATAGAGTTAATATAAGAACAATAAACGGAAGCCCGGATTCCGGTTCCACAATTCAAGCATCATGAGGAAAAGCTATTAAGCCAGGATATCTCTCAACATTTCCGCGATTGGTTTCACGGCACCGGCCAGATGCGAAAATGTTTGGAGCGATCCTTCTCCGAGAGATGAAGGGCTCCAGGAGCGACAGTAAGGTGAACGCGGTTTTTTCATCCGTCTCCAATTCCGGTACCTGTTCCCGGATTATGTCATTCTCCGGAGAATGGGTTAGTGAACTTCACTTTCGACTGGACTTCCGAAATTAGCATATCATATTTTACTACAGTTATTCCGTCACTACAGGAAATTCGGTTCGATCACGGATCCAGTGGTTTTCATCGTAGTAGCATTCCGACACGCTTCAACTTTTCAAGATACGATTTCAAAACCATTCTATTGGAAGCATTCCCGCCCACTGCAACATCAGACGAGCGCTTCAAACGAATCGTATACATTCCGTTCTATACTATTGACACACGCACACGAGGTATCATTATGAACCGGTACACCCCTTTCCAGATCATTTTCTGCACCGCAATGATCGTTTCGGCGATGCAGATAACAAACTATACGGCATACACGACTCCGGCCGATTATCTTTCGCAGTATCTCGGCACCGACGGAATCGTCATTGAAAATGCACTTCTGACTGCGACATACGATCCGGATATCCACTACGGTTCGGCAGGCACCTTTACCGGTGGAGAAGCGATCAATCAGGGGAACAGCATAATGAACGAAGGAACGGTTCTTTCATCAGGATATGTGAATCATTTACAGGGTAACAGCAATGTATCAGACAACATAAGCGGATATCTGGCTGCCGGCGGTGATCCGGATCTTGACGCACTACTTGACCAGGGTATCACCAGTCGTGACGCAACCGCACTGGAGTTCGATTTTCATGTGGTCGAAGAAGGAACCTTCGATCTTTCACTTTCCTACATTTTCGGTTCCGATGAATACGATGAGTACGCCACTAGTTCCTATACCGATCTGTTCGGTATCTTCGTCAATGAACGAGGCAATTTGGAGAAACGGAATATCGCCACCATTCCCGTTACCTCCACACCGGTTTCAATCGGCACCATCAATCTTGACATCAACAGTTCGATGTACCACTCAAACGATCTCACCGATTATCCTGACGGCAATACGCTGTTTTCCAACGAGATGGACGGTTTCACCGATCCGTTCACCGCATCATTTACCGCCAGAGGTAACACTCTCTATCATATGAAAATAGCCGTCGCCGATGCCGCGCCTTCCAATTCAGATGAACGGGGATGGGATTCATGGCTTCTGCTGGGAGCGCATTCATTCACCTATGCGCCACATGCCGTTCCGGAACCATCAGCGCCGATACTGCTTTTTACGGGATTAATCCTGTCCGCGCTTCTTTTCATCAATACACGACGGTCATAAAGCTCAAGATTGATTACTGCCGGTCAAGCAGCGCCACCGCTTCGATGTGAACGGTATGAGGAAACATATCGACACCCTGTACCGAGCGAAGGTAAAATGATGCGGACTGCAACTGTTCCACGTCACGACGAAGTGTCTGTGGATTGCAGGAAACGTAGACAACGCGGTTGATACCGGAATCATTTATCGCGGCCAAAGAACCTTCCGTCAATCCCTTTCGGGGAGGATCGACCACCACGCAGGAATATCCCTCCCGTACCGTACGGCAAAGTTGCGCTTCGGCATCTCCTGTAATGAATTGAACGTTTTCGGCACCATTGAGTTTCGCAGCAGTCCTGGCCGCCCGTATCGATTCGGGATTTTCCTCGATTCCTTTCACCTGCGCCGCCTTACGTGAAATCCACAACGCAATGCTTCCCACTCCGCAAAAACAGTCGATCACCCGGGAACCGGGTTCGATGTATCGAAGCACTTCGTTGTACAGGTTCGGTGTCTGAAACGGATTCACCTGAAAAAAGGTGGAGATACCGATTTTATATTTCCATTCTCCCATAAGTTCCTTGAGATACGGCCGGCCCCACCAGAGGTATTCTTCATTTCCAAGAACCACGTTCGTACGCCGGGTATTGACATTCTGGACGATTCCAACCACGGTACTGTCGTTCAGTCTTTTTTTTCCGAGCATCGACAGCAACAGACGTGCTACGCTCCTGCTCCCCTCGATACGTCCTCCGCTGGTCACCAGACCGATCAGCACCTCACCGGTTCCGGCGCCTTTCCGCAGCACGACATGACGCAGAAAGCCGTTTCCTGTTCGCTCATTGTAAACCGGGAGACCGGTTTTCACCGCCCAGTCGCGCAACGTCCAGGCGATGGTACTCAAATCCCGGTCCTGAATGCGACAGGCGTGCTGATCAACCACGTGGTGCGAATCGGTGCTGTAACAGCCGACGGTTGGCTTCATCGAAGAACCCCGGCCGGCAGTTCCGAAAGGAAGTTGCACCTTGTGACGGTAGTATTCGCTTTGCGGGCTCCCGATCACCGGAGGTACTGTGTCAGTAAACGGATGAAACAGTTCCCGCAGCAGCGCATGTTTTGCGTTGAGCTGTTCGCGGTACGGGGTCGTGAGTGTACTGCAACCGCCGCAGCGGGGAAAATGGGGACAGGAGATCATGTTTTCAGTCGCTCCGGGGCTGTTGGCATGGGGTGAATATACAACAGGCCCTCTTCCCAGCCCCTCTTCGGGGATGAGGACCAGAAGATAAAAAAATTAAAACGGCCCGCCGAAGCGGGCCGTCTGATTTTATCTACTGCAAAGGTGCCGATTTTACGCGATGAAGAGCATCTCCCGATATTTCGGCAGTTGCCACTGTGCATCGGGCATTACCGTTTCGAGAGCATCGACATGCTTGCGGACGTGCTCCATCTGCGGTTTGAGCTCATTGAAAAAGAATGCTGTTTTCTCTTCAAGTTCCATCGATTCGGCTTTTTCGAGCAGTTTCTCGATTTCCTTGACGTTCTTACGAACGTAGTAAATGTCGGCACTGACACTTTCGAGCAGTTCCTTGCGGTCTTCGAGAATTCCGCTTTCGAGACTCAGTTTACCGGCGACATCGCTGATACTTTCAAATCCGTTCGCCAGATCACTCTGATACTCGTAGGCATTCGGAAGAATCTGTGTCTTCGCCATCTCGATAAGCGTTTTCGCCTCGATGTCGATGACTTTTTCGTACAGTTCCTGCCAGATAACGTAGCGGGCCTGCAGTTCGACCTTCGAAAATACTCCCTGGCGTTCGAACAGATCGATCGCCTTCGGGGTGATAAACGCTTTCAGAGATTCCGCAGTCGAAGCGATGTTGGGCAGACCGCGTTTTTCTGCTTCTTTCACCCACTCGTCCGAGTAGTTATTGCCTTCGAAAAGAATCGCCCGCGATTCCTTGATAAGACCGTGCAGCACTTTGAGCACCGCGACGTTGAACTCACCACCGGATTTATTTTCGGCAGCGATACGTTCGGTGGCGATCTGCATCGCATCGGCGACAATGGTGTTTATAACCGCGATAGGAGTGGAAATATTGATTGAACTTCCGAGTGCACGGAATTCGAACTTCTGACCGGTGAAGGCGAACGGCGACGTACGGTTGCGGTCGGTGGTATCACGCAGGAACTTGGGCAGCAGCTTGACGCCGAGATCCATCAGATCCTGTTTTTTCGCCTTGACGATCTTGCCGCTTTCGATCATGTCAACGATCTTCGTCAACTGCTCACCGAGAAAGATACTCACGATCGCCGGAGGAGCCTCGTTGGCACCGAGACGATGTTCGTTACCGGCAAAGGCGACCGATGCGCGGAGAATATCGCTGTGGGTATACACCGCATAGATCACGCTGCAGAGCACAGTGAGAAACAGCAGGTTTTCTTCGGGTGTTTCACCGGGATTGAGCAGGTTGTTTCCTTTGTCGTCGGCGAGTGACCAGTTGAGGTGCTTGCCGCTGCCGTTGATACCGGCGAATGGTTTTTCGTGCAGCAGACAGACGAGGCGGTGCCGCTGTGCGACCTTTTTCATGATGTCCATAAGCAGCTGATTGTGATCGGCGGCAAGATTCGACCGCTCGAAAATCGGAGCGAATTCATACTGGTGCGGAGCTACCTCATTATGACGGGTGGTTACGGGAATACCGAGCCCATAGGCTTCTTCTTCCACCTCGGCCATAAAGTTGAGCATCCGTTCCTTGATTGAACCGAAATACTGGTCTTCAAGCTGCTGTCCTTTGGGAGACGCTGCACCGGTGAGGGTACGACCGGTAAGGAGGAGGTCGCTGCGCATGCGATAATAGGCCTCATCGATCAGGAAGTATTCCTGCTCCGGACCGCAGGTGGAATAAACGTTTTTCACATCGGTATGCCCGAAAAGCTTGAGCAGCTCCATGGCACTTTTGTTGATGGCGACATCACTGCGCAGCAGCGGCAGTTTTTTGTCGAGTGCCTCGCCCGTGTATGAGATGAAAATCGTGGGAATACAGAGTGTTTTTGCGCTTTCAACTTCAGTGATAAACGCCGGTGAGGAAGGATCCCAGGCGGTGTAGCCGCGAGCTTCGAACGTCGCACGGATTCCACCGGACGGAAATGAGGATGCATCGGGTTCACCCTGGATGAGCTTGCTTCCGGTGAATTTTTCGATCACGTTACCACCGTTGCCGATAGAAATAAATGCATCGTGCTTTTCAGCGGTGAGACCGGTCATCGGCTGAAACCAGTGGGTGTAGGCAGTGGCACCTTTGGCAATCGCCCACTCTTTGATGGCCTGTGCAATTTCGTCAGCCTTTGCCGCAGAAATAACTTCGCCCTCTTCCTGCCATTTTTTAAAAGCTTTATAAGTCTTTTCCGAAACCATTTTCTGCATGGTGTTTTCACTGAAGGTGTTTTCACCGAAATAGGTGGAAACCGCTTCAGGGCAATCATCCTTGACAAGAGAAACTGGCTCGATCATCTGAGTGACTTCAGCACGACTGCTCATAAGAACCTTTCTGCTAAAATGAAACTGGTAGAAAACGTTACTACTCATTTAGTTAAGATGGGGTTATATAGCAAAAAATGAACCATAAAAAAGGTTTGAAAAAAACGTCGATTGGATTAAAATTCGAAGGATGACACAATTTTGAATGATACATTTTTGTATTCACGCTACATTTTTGTTCTAACATTTTTACCGATATGTTTATTTCAGACACTTCAGGCTACTGCAGGATGGTGGACAAAAAAACGTACGATCGCCGGATACTCTTCATGGATAATATCTTTGTCGGAAACGATATCCAACCGCTCCTCGATACTGAGAAGTTCAGCCAACCGTGCAAGTACTCGCTTCGTGACGGTAGCTGCAGGTGGAAATGAAAATGATCGTCCTATTCCCGTTTCGATACCCATCGCTCTTCTGATTTCCCCATTGATCCGCTCTTCGATGAGCGCACGAATATGCCGATTGAAAGCAGTATAGATTGCGGCAACCGCACTTTTTCCGTCTGCAGAAAAACGTGTCGATGAAGTAAGAGTCCCTGTCGCAAAAGTGGAAAAGGCGATAACATCGCCATCCGGTCTGAAAAAATCAATTAACGGGTGACCATCAACAGACCTGTGGTCTGAAAAAGAGAGAGTAAGCAGTTCGGAATGGAAATCAGACGGATCGAGAACAACCAATGATGCTTTTTCCGGGAATACCGGAAAAAAACTGTAAAAACCGCGTGGTCCATCCTGCACTGCATCTTCCGCCAGCATACGGGAGACATCATCGGCGATAGCCTCGAACTCATCCCGTTGGATCGGCCCACCGGTTTCTCCGGATGCAAGCTCCGAGAACATTGCAGACCGATCGATTTCCGGGAGCAACTGTTCAAATTCCCATAAAAGCATTTCACCCGTTCCCCAGAACATCGGTTCAATAGCGTATGGAAACCTGATCGGTCCATTACCGGTTTCCCCGGTATTTTCTGATAATGTCATGACTTTGCTGTTCCTGACTACAGAGGTTCTTTATGAAAAATGCTGAATTTATATCATTTGCGAATAACAGGTTGCTTCGGTGGCAGGTGCCGTTGAATGACTGCAAAAATAACACTTCGCGCAGTAGTACACCCGATCATCATTTTTTACTGATTGAATCCCCGTCACGTTTTCTGTATGATTAAGCGTTAGGCTTCACTACTGCCATGAGGTACAATGCAAACTCAAACGATCTATCCGCAGTCCGGACAGCCGTTAAAATCCGTCGATCCGACATCGGTTATATACTTCCGGAGTATTCCTACATGAACAGTGTTTCTCTCGTAAATGCCTGCAGGAATCTGTTTCTGGTACAACCGTTTCTCGCTCATGGAATTCTGCCGACGCTCCGGATGGAAGACATCAAAATCGCACTTGCCAAACGGTTGCATAATCAGACCAAGATTCACGACAGCCCGGCACCGGAAGTACTGATCAGGGAATATATCAACAGTTACAATCTGCTGGCGGAATACATCACGGGCCATAATCTCGAAGTGTTACTCTCCCTCGACGGACACGACTTGTCACGGCAACCGGCGGGAACCTCCTTTATTTACCCGCTTCCCGAACTCGGAAAAACAGTACAGTTCAGTTCCGCGTCGTTGAATGCGAAGAAAAAACTCTTCTTCAATGGATCGGTTCCTCCCCGCCGGTTGCGGTTGAGCTCCTATCTCTACTACCGCGGCATCGTCAGTTACTACCATATGATGGAGTCGGTCGCCTGGCAGAAAAACCGCCGACCGCTTATCGGACAGATGGCAATGCAGATCGGTCAACTGACCGCCGACGGTTTCGCGCGTATTATCGTTCACATCAAAAACGGCGAACGATTCGGAGAAGTAGCGAGAAAATACAGACTCCTCTCCGGAAACGTCATCACTGCCTTGGTCAAGGCTCAGGAGAAATACGACTGCCGCATCGGTCGTTTTTTCATCGAAAAAGAAATTCTTTCCGAACATGAAATCCGGACACTCGATCAGGAGATGAAGGAGCACAATCTCAGATTCCGTCAGTAGGAACTAATATTTTTTATCCCTGCTGCAAACACTCCCGGACTGCATCACTTATGAATGACCACACGTGCATCAATCGTAACCGCTTCATGTTTAAAAGCAATAACCGGATTGAGATCCATTTCCTTTATCATCGGAAAGTCCGTTACCAGTTGTGATACACGCTGTATGATTTCAACGATTCGCCCGGTATCGACGCCGGGTGCGCCCCTGAAGCCGGTAAGGAGCGGGTATGATTTGACTGATTCCAGCATATGCTGTGCCTCGGGACCAGAAACCGGAGTCAATTCGAATACCACATCCCCGAGCAGTTCAACTTGAATACCGCCCGCACCGAACATGATCAGGTGACCGAGTCCCTTCTCTTCGGAGGCACCGATGACGATTTCTCTCCCTCCCGGGAGATACTGCTGAATGGCGAATTTCAGATCCGCAGCGGATATTCGTTCCTGTAAACCAGACATGGCATCACGTACCGCATATTCATCGGTACAGTTCAGCACTACCCCACCGAGTTCGGTCTTATGGACGATTTCCGCAGCTTCGGCTTTTACCACCACCGGATACCCGATCTGCTCCGCTGCGGCCGCCGCCCCATCGGCATGGGCGGCAATACGTACCGGAGCAACCGGAATCCGGTAACACTGCAGTAGGCAGGCAGCTTCACAGGAAGTCAGCAGCACCCTTCCCTGTTCATGCACCTCCTGTAATTGTGCTGCGGCACGCGCACGGTCGACATCGTTGAACTGTACCGGGGGTTCCATTTTCCGACCCCGGAGCGCCGCATAGCGGGTAAGGGCCGCAAGCGCGCGGGCGGCCGTTTCGGGATAGTCATAACAGGGAATCCCCCCTTTTTTCAAAATTGCCGTAGTGGCCTTCCACTGCGGTTTGTCGGTCATGTAGTTGCAGACAATCGGTTTTTTACGCATCCGGCTGACCGTGGCGATCTCCCGTGCCACCGCTTCATTGTCAATAAACAGCGGGGTGACATAGTTGATGTACACACTGTCGATTCCCGGTTCATCCATAAGCACGTCCAGTGCGGCACGATACTGTTCGGCGGTACCGGTCGCGAGCACATCCACCGGATTATTCACCGACGCCTCCGGGTAGAGTTTCTCCCTGAGTACGGAAATTGCTTTTTCGGAAATACCGGGAATTTCAAGTCCTGCATCACATAATTCATCGGTGGCTATCACCGCCGGTCCGCCGGTGTCGGTAATCAGGCCTACCCGGTTCCCGCCGGGTATCGGCTGTGAAGCAAATGCCATAGCGGCCTGACACATCTCCTCAACATTGTGAAAACTCAGAATGCCCGTTTTCCTGAACAATACTTCCGTTGAACGGCCGCTTCCCGCCAGCCCCCCGGTGTGCGATACCACCGCTTTCGCTCCGGCAACCGTTCTCCCCGACCGCATACCGAGCACCGGTTTTTTCGCCGCCACCTCCCGTGCCGCGTCCATGAATTCCGCGGGATCGGTAAATCCTTCGGCGTAGAGTATGATGGCACGGGTTTTCTCGTCATCACCGTAAAACCGCAGGATTTCGGGAATGGAGACATCACAGGCATTACCAGTTGACGCATAATACCGCATGCCGATACCGAGGTCGTGTATCGCCTGCATGAACAGTGCGCCGACCCCCCCGCTCTGCGCAACGATCGAAACGTGCCCATCCTCCGGATAGGTAAAGGTGAAATTGCAGTAAGCCCGTACCGCCGGATCGGCAGTCGTGATTCCCTGACAGTTGGGACCGACAACCCGCATCCCGTAAAAACGTGCCCGTTCCACCACCCTGTTTTCGAGTTCCCGCCCGGCGGCCCCCGTCTCACGGAAGCCCGCACTGTTGATGATCAGATGCTGCACACCTTTTTTCCCGCACTCCTCCAGGGCATCCAGGGTAAACCGCGCCGGAATACAGATATGGGCAACGTCAACCCCCCCGGGTATCGCAAGTACCGATGGATAACATGGTTGCCCGCATATTTCATCCGCTTTGGGATTGACGGGATAGATTGCACCGGTGTAGCCGTATTTCACCAGGTTGGCGGTTATCACATTTCCTATGGAAAGGGCCTTCTGCGAGGCGCCGATAATTGCCACTGAACGTGGATTGAAAAGTGTTTCAAGCATGATGCGGAAACTCCTGCGGGTAAATAATGTAAACGGCAGTTGCCCGGAACGATGTCGCTCCGGTCACGGATGCATTTCAGGCTCTTTCGGGAAATACAGTTTACTGAACCTGCTGGAGCGTCCCCGTAATTCCTTCGCAGCATTTATACAGTGCGGCTTTGAGCGCTTTCTGATAGAGTTTTTCAATGAATTCATTCTTGGCATCAAGGGATTTTATCTCGTACATCGCCTCTCCGCTGCTTTTGAGGAAATAGGGAGTATGCTCTTCGTCGAGAAGCGTCAGACCGAGCCGTACCCTTACGAATTCTATTTCAGTCATACGTCCCGCCTCAAAACACTTGCTTCCGTCAATCACCTCGACTACCGCTTTGACCTCTTTTCCCCCTCCGGTGAAATAGGCTTTCATCTCTTCGTTAAGCAGTGTGCGATGCTCCTGACGCAGCGACTGCCGGACGGTGTCCTTCTGGCCCAGCTTCGTGTAACGCGGAATATTCACTGCCCGCGATGATGTATCGGCACGATTATCGGTGAATTCGATCTCAGTAAGGGTAAGCGGTATTTTCATTTCAGTCGTAGTAAACGGCTCATTGAGATATTTAAGTTTGGTTGCCGATGAACATGCCGTAAGCAGTATAACAGAAGAGACTGTCAACCCCACGATTATAAACCTGAGTGTTTTCATAGCGGTTTCCTTCCAGAACGGTAACGCAGCATTGTAGTAGCACCGTTAAAATACCTTACTACTCCCTTCCAGTCCAACCCTCTAACTCTCTAAATCATCGAAATGCCGAACCAGGTCCTCAAGCGTATCGTGTCTGCGGATGAGCACCGGTTTTCCCTCTCTGTTGATCAGCACCTCCGCCGGCCGCAGACGACAGTTGTAATTGGAACTCATCACCATTCCGTAGGCTCCTGCGTCGAGTATACCGAGCACGTCACCTTCCATCACCTCGGGCAGTATACGATCTTTGGCAAGGACGTCTCCGGTTTCACAGATATTTCCCACAACCGTCACCGGTTCCCTCTTACTGTCGATACGGTTTTCGACTCCATACACTTCGATCTCATGATACGCATCGTAAAGTACCGGACGGGCGAGAACATTAAATCCGATATCGGTACCGATATATTTTTTCCCGCCGTTCATCTTGACGGAATGGACTCTGCCGAGCAGTATTCCGCACTCGGCAACCGTGTACCGTCCCGGTTCGACCTTGACGGTAAGATGCTTTCCTGACGCAACAATCCGCTCATCGATCAGCCGTTGCAACCGGTTTCCCAGATCCTTCAGATCGAGCCTTACCTCACCATCCTGCTTATGATACGGGATACCGAATCCACCACCGAAATCGACAAAATCGAGGTCCGGGAAGTGGTCGGCGATATCGAGAAGCAATCCCGCAGCCTCCAGATAGGTTTCCGGGGTCATAAAAAGTGATCCGATATGCTGGTTGATCCCTGCAAGATGCAGATTGTACTGCGACAGGGTCCGCTGCACCTCATCCAGATAGACCGGATCAACACCGAATTTCGTGTTCTTTCCACCGGTGATCACCTTCTCATGATGTCCGGCACCTACTCCCGGATTGATGCGGATAGCAACCTTACTACCACGAAACATCTTTCCGAATTGCTCCAGTTGTGAAACGGAGTCCACGCTCACCGTCACCCCGGTCTTTACCGCGTATCGCATCTCCTCGGCGGAAACATTGTTGGAAATGAACAGGATCTCCTCAGGTCTGAACCCGGCTTTGAGCTCGATGAAAATTTCCCCCGGCGACATCGCATCAACCAGAAGCCCCTCTTCGCGGATGATACGCAGCAGCGACAGGTTTGTATTCGCTTTGGCCGAGTAATTCACCTTGAATTTGCCATAGGTTACCAGTCGTGTGAGTTCCCTGCACCGTTGCCGCAGGATCACCTCGCTGTAGACATAGAGCGGCGTACCGTAGGTCTTTGCCAGGTCCGACGGATTGCCGGTGCCGAAGAAGTCCGTTCCGCCACCGACGTCATTTCCAGCACGACCGGTATTCAGATTGTCCATTTTCCGTACCTTTTTACCTGAAATTCTGTGGTGTTTATAAAATATACATCCCCCTGTTGTTCACTTCAGAGAACATAAAATAACTCCACGACTTTTTTTAAAACCTGTTCCCGGCCTTTTTTGATTATCATTATTACTTCCGGATAACCATTCCGGTACAACAACTGTTTTTTCAGATGATCCGTTTATGCCGAATATTTTTGAATATCAGAACTACCGAACCTACCTGAAAGACTATTATGCGGAGCAGAAGGCGAAGAAAAAACGCTTCTCGTACCGTTATTTTTCTGAAAAGGCGGGGGTCAATTCGGCGTCTTTTTTATACTATGTAATCGAAAACAAGCGCAATCTGACGGAAAACAGCATTTTCAAGATCTGTCAGGCGATAGGACTCACCCGGGAAGAATCGGAGTACTTCAACAATCTCGTTTTTTTCAATCAGGCCAAAACCATCAACGAAAAAACGCATTACTACAGCAAACTGATCGAAATCCGGCGACCGCTTGATATCCAGATGATCGATGCCGACCGGTACGAATATTATGCGAAATGGTACCACAGCGTCATCCGTGAAGTAGTTACCTTTTTCGATTTTCAGGACAATTTCACCAGACTGGGTGCGTTTCTCCATCCCGCGGTTTCCGGCTATGAAGCCAGGGAGTCGGTACGTCTTCTTGAGCGCTTGGGTTTTCTTGATCGGGACGAACAGGGGCTTTATCATCAGACCAACAACCTCGTGCTGGGGCGACCGACCCCGCTGCAGGCGTTTCAGATCGAACGATTCCAGATGGAAATGCTGCAGATGGCGATCAGGGCATATGAAAACGCACCGTTCGACTGGAGGATGTCAACATCAACGACGTTGTCCGTTTCACTCAGGACCATTGATCTTTTCAAGCTCCGTATGCGTGAATTTCAGCACGACATCATGGAGATTGCCCGCATGGACGACCAGCAGGAACAGTCGATCCAGATTACCATGAACCTTTTTCCCGTCAGTCACCGTTCACATGAATAACCGTACGTATCTACTTACAGCAGCCGTCCTTTTTCTTCTGGTTGGACCATGGGGGTGTACTTCTCCCGTTGAAACCGCAGGAGGCGCCTCCGGTACCGATGTGGGTTATTGTACGGTAGCAGGCAGTGTGTTCGATACGCTTCTCGATCCTGTTGCGAGAGGACTGATCCGGATTCGTCCTTTTGATTATGTTGCGGGCAATGAACTAAGTGCCGTCTATTCACGCGATGTGACTACCAATTGTTCCGGTCTGTTTCATTTTGACAGCGTACCGCCCGGCCGGTATATCATTGAATGTCTTGCTCCGGACTCTTCGGGACAGTTGACCCGCTGCACCGTTACCCCGCTCGATACCCTGACGATACTGCCACCTGTTACCGTCTATCCGATGGCGGTGATCGAGGGCAATACCTTCCTGCCCGACGGGAGTGATCGACGCGTACAGGTAATCGGACTCGAAAGAAGCGCCGAAATCGACTCCAATGGTCATTTCAGCCTGAGGGTTCCCTCCGGATGGTGCTGGTTGCGACTGCCTGCTTACGGAGCCGAGTATCGTGATGTCGACACAATGGTCTATGTGCGCCCGGGACGACACGATATGGAGACGGAGCCCCGTGTTCTCCAGGCCTGTGACAGTCTCGCCTGTGAACTGCAGGAGGTAAGGGCGATTCTCGATTCAAACGGACTGCAGTCACTACCCCCTGAATCGGTGGTGGTTATCGGAGAAGAGCACATCGTGGAACTCCACCTCCGATCGCGCAACCTCTCGATACTGCCGCAATCTGTCGGCAGACTCTCCCGGTTGCGTGTCATTGACGTGGGCAACAACGGTCTTGTCGATCTCCCGTTCGGCATCGACCGTCTCCCCCTTCTTGAAGAACTGATTGCCGACAGCAACAGCCTTCGGACGATCATCGCCCCGATCGGAATGTCGCAGCCTCTGAAAAAACTTGACATCTCCTGGAATATGCTCCAGTCGCTGCCGGAACCATTCGCCTCCCTGGCGCTCGAATACCTTGACGTTTCAGGAAACATGCTCTGCGCCATCGGTGAGCCGACTGCAGAATGGCTCGACCGGTACAATCCCGGCTGGAGTACCACTCAGCGATGTCCGCCGCAGTAACCGGTTCGGTGATCTGGTGCCGAAGCTGCAGACGATTTTCTACCCCCCCCCCCTCTCGCCGGTTCAGATACGGCCGTGCCCCGGCCGGGAATCTCCTCCGAAATAACGTAACCGCTTCATTGCGCCGTCCGGATGTCCGTATACCGTTTCCGGCTGACCGGCTGGAGCGGTTCACCTGTCTGCGAAACATGAATAAAAAGGAACATGTTCGCTGCAGAGAACAAAGGTTCCGTCTGTTGCCGGGAAAAACAGGTCATTTCAGAACCGGTGTTCGTATCTTTACAGAACATCAGGAACAGCGATACCCTGCCGTAGCAACCTGGACGGAATACCTGCAGTTCCCAGTAAAGAAAAAACGGCAACTTGAAAAGGCAGATGCCGGCTAGTGCAAACGTAAAGGCTCAGGATGAAAACCGGAAATTATGTCGGGAACCTGTTAACAAGCTTCTCGTTTCTCGCCCTGATACGCAACCGCGTGGTGGGAATAATGCTGCTCTTGTGCGCGTGCAGCAATCCGTCGATCGGGGGCCATGCACTTATCGCCTATACGACTGCGCTGTACTGCGGAAAGCTCATCGGACTCTCGCGCCGTCAGATGGTCAGCGGTTTCTATACCTACAACTCCCTGCTGGTCGGTCTCTGTATCGGCTATATGTATTCGTTATCGCCACTTTCAGTACTGCTCACGCTGGTCGCATCGAGCTTTACCGTATTCATCGGGTACGCGATGTCAGTGTTCTTTCACCACTTCCTGCATCTTCCGGTACTCAACCTGCCGTTCACCATTATCGCAACGCTGCTCTTTCTGGCATCGGTCTCGTACTCCAATCTGCCGATCAATACGGTACACCCGTTGTCCCTGCTCACCATTCCGGGATTACCGCTCTGGTTTTCCGGCCTGCTTAAAAATCTCGGGATACTCGTGTTTCTGCCCTGCGACGTGGTTGGCCTCTGCATACTCGCCGTCATCGCCTGGCACTCGCGAATCATGCTGTTTCTTGTGGCGGCCGGCTACTACTGCGGTACCCTGTTCCTGTGGCTGCTGAAGGGTTCCTATTACAGTGCATTTACCACTACCTTCTCGTTCAATTTCATTCTCATTGCCGTCGCCCTGGGCGGGTATTTCCTCATTCCGTCGCCACGGAGCTACGTAATCGCACTTATCAATGTCCTGATCTCCGTCATCATCGTCGATGCCGGTGCAGAATTCTGGTCAACACACCACATTCCGGTGTTCACACTCCCGTTTACGGTCGTCACCCTTACCATCCTTTATTCACTGCGCATCAACCGGAGTCCGCTGCTCAATCACGCTTTTCTCGAAACGCCCGAGCAGGATCTCGAACACCATTGCAACTACTCCGCCCGTTTCAGTCATTCGGTACCGCAACCCCGTCTGCCCTTTCTGGGTACCTGGGCGGTCTACCAGTCGTTCGATGACTCGTGGACCCACAAAGGCAACTGGATCGATGCAATCGATTTCGTCATCGAAGACCGTAACGGCACGACGTTCATCAACGACGGTAACTCCCTTGACGACTATTACTGTTACGGCAAACCGCTTTTCGCACCGGTTTCGGGAACGGTGGTTGCACTGTGCAATGACTGCGCCGATAACCCTCCCGGCACTGTTGACCAGGTGAATAACTGGGGCAACTACGTGATCATCCACAGTCCGTTCGGGTACTATGTGGAACTGTCTCACTGCATGCGCGGGTCGGTATGCGTTAATGTCAACGATCAGGTTTCCGTCGGCACCAGGGTGGCGCTCTGCGGCAATTCAGGATATTCACCGCAACCGCACGTCCACTTTCAGTGCCAGTATGCCGCGTATGCAGGAGCACCCGCAGTACCGTTTTTCTTTTCATCGGCAGTCATCGACAGCGAATACCTGCTCACGCCGCACCCCTTCCATCGGGGGCAACGTGTCCGGCCCGCCTCGCCGTCACGGTTTCTTGAACGACGCCTGCAGCTGATGCTCGACGACACGTTCGTCTACTCCTACCGGTATTGTCGGAAAAACACCGTCAGG
The DNA here is from genome assembly GCA_016930275.1 of Chitinispirillaceae bacterium. Lineage (GTDB taxonomy): Bacteria > Fibrobacterota > Chitinivibrionia > Chitinivibrionales > Chitinispirillaceae > JAFGNB01. The sequence goes on along the minus strand of JAFGHA010000238.1, from coordinate 50,604 downwards.
CGATCGTTCGAATGCACGATTGCCATGTCGTCCGACGGAAGCTATCATTTTCTTGATCGTACAACAAACAGCCGGCTGTTTTTCTCGAATTTCGACGGCGTATTCAGGTTTTACCGTTTCGAGGGGAGTCGCACCTCACCGCTGCGCCTCTTTTTCCTGGCGCTTCCATCACTTCCCCTCTGCAGTGAAAACATCATCTGGACCGACTCGGTCAACGCCGCACTCATAGACCGGCACGGCACGCTGTACACCTTCCTGAAATCATTCAACCACCGGGCATTCAATGCCGCCGGTACCTACCGCCTGAGCGATGAAACCCGTATTAACGGTACGATAACCGTACGGTCACTGACCGGAACCGGATTCATGACGACAACCGCCGAATTCGACGAGATGAAAGGAATCTTTTGCGTGACGGTGACATCCGGGAATGAGCATCATGAACTCCGGCGTGAAAAGGTCCGGGCGTCGAAATACGAACCGGTGGTACCTGCCGCTGCCGTTCACGACGCCGATGCGTCGTCCCGAAGTGAACATCGTACCGGTCACCGGCCTCACGCCAAACCGGGATCCATGGTGGTCACCCTCATCAGTGAACCGGAAAAGGAAAATGCGCCTCATGCGTAACATACTGCCGTATTGTCTGCCGTTTTTGTTACTGCCCTGTTCCTTTGCAGCGCCGTCGCAGCCGCTGCAGCATGAACAGATCAAGCAGGCATATTACGATTCCTATGCCTGTGAAAGGAAGCATGATTACGCAGGAGCGCTGCGCGCGCTCAGTCCGGTCCTGACGGCGTACCCATCGGGGTACACGGTCAATTACCGCTGCGGCTGGCTTTCCTACTGCGACAGCAGTTTCACCGATGCGCTCGCCTGCTACCGAAAGGCACAACTGATCTATCCTTCCTCGCTCGAGATCATCAACAGCATAACCATTGTCTTCGCGGCGCAGCGCGACTGGCCGAGCGTTGAAAAAGAGGCACTCAAGGCAGTTAAAATCGATTACTACAACACCATCGCGAACTACTGGTACGCCCGTTCACTGATGTTCAACGGGAAATACCGGCTTTCCGAAGAAGTGAGCAGGAAAATGCTCGCGGTACTGCCCACTTCGGTGACGTTTCTCGTCACCCTCGGGGAAACGCTCTTTACCGTGAAAAAATTCGACGAGGCCCGGGAGCTGTTCCTCAGCTGCATCATTCTGGATCCTGAAAATAAAACGGCGAACCGCTATCTGCCGTTATGCACGGGCGGTTCAAAGCGAACGAAGAAACGCAGCAAATAACGCCCCACAACCGACGAACATTGTCAAAGGAGACTTTATGGACACCAACCGTCTGCGAACCCTGGCGATTTCTGAAAGCGGATTCATTTTCGACCCGTACAGCGGCCACAGCTATACCACCAACAAAACCGGGCAGTTCATTATTTCACGGTTAAAAGAGGGTGATTCCGTCAGCATGATCACCACCGGAATGATCGAACGTTTCGAGGTGCACCCCGAGACGTGTGAACAGGACATACTTCAAATGGTCGATACACTGCAGAACTATTCACTGGTCTGATGATCGACAACGAACTATCAGAGGAGCACCCATGCGTTACACCATTGCAGTGAGCGGTATCAATGCCACCGACAACCCCGGGCCGGGAACCGGAATCGCCCGAAGCCTCAGGGAGTCAGGCCTTGACGTCCGGATTATCGGCCTTGCCTACGATACGATGGAACCCGGCATCTACATGGACTGGATTATTGACAAATCGTACATTCTTCCCTACCCGTCGATCGATCCCTCCTCTTATCTGGAGCGCATCCGGTATATCCATGAACGGGAACAGGTCGATGTCATCATCCCGGCGCTCGACGCCGAGTTGCCGCTGTATATAACAATTGAATCGCAGCTTGCGGAAATGGGAATACGGACGTTCCTGCCATCGATGGCCGCATTCAGGGCTCGGGGGAAGGACCGGCTCGACGATCTGGCGCACAAAACAGGTCTTTTCACCCCACCAACGTTCGTGCTCACCTCCGGTGCGGAAATCGACGGCGCCATTGCGCAGCTCGGTTTTCCCCTGCTCATCAAGGGTCCCTTTTACGAGGCTACCGTGGTCACCACCAGGGCCCAGGCGCTGGCGGAGTTTCATCATTATGCCGCCAAATGGGGGCTGCCGATCATTGCCCAGAAATTCATTTCCGGAGAGGAATACAACTGCATCGGTCTGGGCGACGGTTCCGGGGGCGACATGGGGCATTGCGCCATCAAAAAAATGTTGATCACCAGGCTCGGCAAGATCTGGACCAACGTCAGCATTTCCAACGGTGAGATCTTCGCGATCGCCGAAACATTCGTCGGCGCACTCAACTGGCGCGGAGGCTACGAACTGGAACTCATCCGCGAACATAAAACCGGTATCTATTACCTCATCGAAATCAATCCCCGATTCCCCGCCTGGGTTTTCATGGCGACCGGCTGCGGCATCAACCTGCCGTTGCGACTCGTTCAGGCGGTACTCGGGGAGCCGTATGAAACGCATTCCGATTACGAGGCGGGAAAAATTCTCATGCGGTACACCGATGAACTTGTGCTGGATATCGGCAGGCTTGCCGCCATCACGACCTCGGCCGAACTGGCAGGCGGGAAGCACGGCAAGCGCGAGCATGGTGTCAGTCACTACCGGGAAACCGTACCAATCACTTCCAACTAAACTTTGCAAACAATAAACCGAACAATCCGGGTCACCGGAGCAGGGGTATGCCAAAAGGAGCCAGATATGGTAAAGGAACCGTACGAGAAACCTACGCTCATAAAGCAGATCGTGGGAACCATGAACAAATTCGGCAATTCGTACTATCGCAATTCACGAGAGGATATCGACGGCGTTGCCGTGGATGCCATGGTCAGACAGTTTGGCAGTCCGCTGTTCGTGTTCAGCGAACGCGACCTGCGGAACCGTTACCGGCAACTCCACCGATCTTTTTCCACACGGTATCCCAACGTCCGTTTTGCATGGTCGTACAAGACCAACTATCTCGATGCTGTCTGTGCAGTCCTCCACCAGGAAGGTGAAATCGCCGAAGTCGTTTCAGGGTTCGAATACGAAAAAGCCGTGCGACTCGGTATTCCCGGCAATCACATCATTTTTAACGGACCCTTTAAAACTGCCGACGACCTCACCCGGGCATTTACCGATGGTGCAATGGTCAATATCGACAACTTCAGCGAACTGCTGCTCGCCGAGAAAACCGCCGAACGGCTCGGCAAACAGGTGGCCGTCGGTATCAGGCTCAACATGGACACCGGGATCTATCCGCAATGGTTCAAATTCGGTTTCAATCTCGATAATCATCAGGCAATGGAGGCCGTCAACCGGCTGGCAATGAGCAAATGGCTCCGGCTCAACGGGTTGCATACCCATATAGGGACGTTCATTCTCGATCCTTCCGGATATGCAAATGCCGTCGAAAAAATGGTGGCATTCATGCATGAAATCGAAGACAACTTCGATTTCACCATTGAATATCTTGACCTCGGTGGCGGATTTCCTTCAAGAAACCGTCTGAAAGGAATCTACCAGCCGCCGGATGTCGCGGTTCCTCCGGTGGAGGAGTATGCAGACGCCATCTGCACGAAACTCCTTCACCACCTCCGTCCGAAACAGTTCCCGAAACTCTATCTCGAAACCGGAAGGGCACTGGTCGACGAAGCAGGGTATCTCGTCACTACCATTACGGCGAACAAACAGTTACCCGACGGAAGCAAGGCATATTTCATTGATGCGGGAATCAATATCCTGCCGACAACCAACTGGTACACGCTCGATATCCGTCCGGAGAAAGCCCTGGTTTCACCGCCGGAGCCGTGCATCCTGTATGGACCGCTGTGCATGAATATCGATGTCGTGGCGGAATCGGTCTACCTGCCGTCGCTGCCGGTCAACAGCCGGCTGGTGTTGCACCCGGTCGGCGCCTACAATGTCACCCAGTGGATGCAGTTCATCACCTACCGCCCGGCAGTAGTCATGGTCATGGAAGACGGAACTGTCGAGTGCATCAGACGGGCAGAGAACATTGAGGATCTTGTGAGGTGTGAAGTGCTGCCAAAAAAACTTGTAGTACACCGTGGCGATACTTGAGTAAAAACCGTCAATCCCTATCGCATTACTGTGCCCGCAACAGATCGCGTCGTGACAGGACAAATGCCCTTTTTGCCGAGTCGTCAAATCCGATTGACCGGTAGAATGCATGTGCCTCAGTCCGTCTGCTGGCAGACATGAGCATGATTTTATAGCAATCAAACTGGTCACATCTACTGATCAGTTCCATTAGCAAATCCCTGCCGATACCTCGACGACGAAAATCGGGATGGGTCACCACATTCTCGACCACCGCGTAGGGCCGTGCAGCACGGGTCAGATTCCGGACTACTTGGGCATTGCACACCGCGACCATCCGTTCGCCCGTAAAGGCGCCAAGACAGATCGTCTGTGGATCACTGATCAATGCATTCCAGACAGCATGGAGTGTTTCGGGCGGAGGGGGCGGATCGTCCTCTGCATGAAGATACCGGTATAGATCCATACATCCATCGAAATCGGTATCGATCAGAGGTCGTATATGAACGTTTTCCATTACCGGATGTTCCCTTGGCGCCTATACATCAATGCGGTAGCTCAGGGTTGCCTCATCACCGGTTATTCCCCTGAATCCCCAGTTCTCCGGGGCAGACTCGTTGATCGTTATCTCGATATCAGCAGAAGCTATACCGATCTCTTTTTCAATAGAAGAGAAAAGCAGATGCAGCAGTTTTTTCTTGGCTTCGGTGGAACGTCCGGCCATGAGTGAAATCTCGATAACTGTATAGGCATCGGTTCTCCCCTCCGGATAGAAAAAATCCTCCGGTTGCATCGGGAAAAACCGGTGTGCCCGCTTATTGTCCGGAAAGGAGAGCGCCTGAACCATACACCTGTTGATAACATCGGACAACTCCTGCTTGACGGGATTGAGCCGTGAGGCGAGACCGTAGATACGTATCATAGGTATTTCTTGTTTCCTTTTCTTTCAGTATCGATACCCTTTCCACAAAATACATCCGTGTGAACACTCCCTGATCCGCTTTGGGAAGTGTGGCCTACCACCCATAAACTCCTTGCCCGCGCTGCAACACCATGGTACAATAAAAATCAAAGGCGAATACCATGGCAAACAATATCAACATGCTTCTGGATGTCAATGTTCCCATCGGAGTCCAGCTCGGACAGACCAGAATGACCATTCGTGAACTGCTCAATCTGAAAAAGGGCGGTATTGTCCGTCTCAACCGCATGGCGGGTGAAGCGGTGGATGTTTTCATCAGTAAAAAATTGATGGCGAAAGGTGAAGTAACGGTCGTTGACGACCGTCTATCGGTACGTATCGTGCAGCTCTACGGTGAACGCGAAAAATTCAAACACCTCTGATTGCCGTTACTCCCCTGCCGGCACCCCCAGTACCGGTAACACCACACCAATAGTCAACCTGACCACGGAAAAAGCGATCTCTTCGAACCGGAACGCATAATCGATAAACAAACGCCGGTACCGGAATCCGGCACCGACGGTCGGTGTTTTTCCGGAAATTCCCGCCCGGAAACTCGCCATATCCCAGAAGGTCGCCTCAATGCCGCCGTGATACGTGACTTCATATTCCTTGATCAACCCGATCCCCAGGACCCAGTCGGCAAAAAGCGCTCCACTCTGATCGATGTAGGTTACCCCGTAATACTGCGCGAAATGAAACGGTTCCCGGTACCGTTCAGGGGAATAGTATAGCTGTTTGTCACTGTAACTCATCCAGATCACACTGCTGGGCAGGACGTCACGCAGCGTTGCCCCCACACAGAGCTGTCGGTGGTGCATGTTAGTGGCGATATCGTAATCAATGCCTATACGCGCCAGCAGGCCCACATCCGCGTTGTATCCCATACCTAGATACATCTGGCCCCCGGGCATCATGGTCTGGGCGTAGACTTTCATATTGATCCCCGCAGAGAGATCGATCGGGATCGGCAGGTTGGTGCCGGCGACCCGCGGGAACTGGAGCGGGTAATATCCGGCGAAAGAGAGATTGACAAGATGATGATAATTCCGCATGAAACCGCGTGGTGAATGCACGGTCAGCCCGTTGAATCCCGTTGCTTCGGGAATGGTATCGTAGAGGTTGATACGACCGCTGTAAAACGGCTGGTAGGACAACACCGCACCAAGACGGTTTTTCAGCGGCACCGCACCGGCAAAACATCCGTGCTGAGAAAGGTGCTGATACAGATCGGCACCTTCCATACTGACCTCGTACTGTTCGAGAAGTGCGGCAGCCGCAGGATTCCATACCGCCGATACGGCTCGCCGGGGAAGTGCCACGCCGATATCCCCCATGGCTGCGATATCGGTACCAACCGGAAGACGGGTGACATCGGCGGTATAGCGTATCGAGTCATCGGCAGATACCTCCGGGACAATCACTGCCGCTGACAGAAAGAACAGCACCGAAATGACAGCAAGGGAAAACGGAGGAAGAAGTTGTTCCGTAGAGTCAGTGATTGACGGTTCCCGCGGCCGAACTGTGACTGTCTGCATCACATTCTCCAAGAATGGTCACCAGACACCGTCGGCTCCGGGGACCGTCAAATTCGCAGAAATAAATTGACTGCCAGGTTCCCAGCACAAGTCGGGCGTTCTCGATGCCAACCTGCACATGCAATCCGACAAGTGATGCCTTGATATGACTGTCAGAATTACCCTCACAATGTCTGAACGACGGATCACGAGGTACCATGGAGGCGAGCTTGCCGAAAAAATCGGTCGCGACATCAGGATCCGCATTCTCGTTGATGGTCATTGCCGCGGTGGTATGCAGACAGGTAACAGTGCAGATACCAGCGGTAATGCCCGCTTGCGTTACCAGTCGCTGTACTTCATCGGTTATATCCACCCAACAGCAACGCTGTCTGGTTGCCACCTTAACATAGCCTGAGTGTACCATAGTCACCTGCAAAATACAAGAATGGATTCGAGATGTGGAAGAGTATAATTAATCGATAATTGCATCGGTAGGAAGTATGTAGCTGAGCGGATTTACGGGCTTTTTGCTGATACGTACTTCGTAGTGAAGGTGCGGTCCGGTACTTCTCCCGGTATTGCCCATATAACCTATCAGATCTCCCCGCTTGACCACCTGTCCCGCAACAACGGCAGTCTGATGCAAATGCCCGTAGATCGTCTGGCAGTCACTTGCCTGGTGGTTTATTGCAACCATCCGTCCGTAATAATCCTTGTTACCGGCAAAATGTACAATTCCATCGGCAGTTGAGTAGATTGGTGTCCAGACTTTATTGGCGATATCAAGTCCGTCGTGAAAAAGCGTGTGCCCGGCAATAGGATGGAAACGATACCCGAAATAGGAAGTGATTCTTCCCTGAGTGGGCCATGTAGATGGACGCTGTGACCATTTTTTATGGATTTTTGCAACATTATAAGTTACGCGGGTTAGTGTCGAATCCTGAAGGTCCGCTTTTCGTATTAAAACCTCCAGACTCTCCCGTACCGCTTCCGCACGCATCAGTACCGGGTCGAGCAGATTCGTGAGCATCAAATCCTCACGGGAAGGACGACCTCCCACACCCGCGCGCCGAACCTCGTTACTGATTCGGTCCATTCCATACTGCAGACGGATTTTATCTTCAAAAGCGACCAGTTGATTGATTTTATCGGTTTCTTTGGCGATGAATCTGTTGAGGAATCTGATTTTCATCATGAGTCCCTTATTTTCACGGCGCGCTTCATATACCCCGAATTTGGCATGAGCATAGGAACCGGAAAACCAGACCAGTCGGGCCATACCGACTACTCCGATACAGGAAACAATACCGAGGATAAAAAGGATAATGCCGGAAATATATACCTGTCTGACCCGCGACATCGATTGCGCGGTAACGATGACAAAACCCCATCGTTTTTTATACATAACAGGTATTCCGGAATTGTATATAGAGAAGATTCGGTTTCATATATACTATTGTAACATCAAAGACAATGACAATCAATGCAATTTTTACACGCTTAAATTGTCTTCCACTGAATAATTATAGAATAATCTATAAAATGTCCTTCTAAAATACAACTAAAACCGCTTTTTATATATATAATTCATCAGCCCTTCCCCAACGACCTTTCCGGAACTCACTATCCGGAAACAGTTTTCTAAACCAATCCGGGGTCACGCCGGTATAAATTCATGTATAACCTTTCCCTACTGCCGCCCCCTACCGACCAACTCATCCAAGCGGGCAGACGGTAATGACCAATCTCCGCGGAACACGCATTCCGGCCGTCGGTCTTTACAGATAGTATTCCCGGTCTCGCCGGTGATCGGGAAAATTGACAGACATTATTCATTCTGTACAATATCATGAACCTCGCAGCGCGCCTCTGAGGAAAGTCGCCGTCGCGATAACGCCGAGTGCGGTTCCCAGGGTATCCTGAATCATCACGAAGGGTACCTTGACATCAAGCAAACGGATCGCGGCGGGAATCGTCATACCGGTTGCCAGCCTCGGTAATGGGCTGCTGAGGGAATCGATCGTCACAGTATCCGGTGCCGCGGCAAGGTCATGCATCGCCACATAACCGTAGAGTCCTCCATTCCCGTCACGCACCAGTATTCCTTCACCGTCGTCCACCCGCCGTTTCACCGCGCCGGCTTCAGAGTTTCCATCGAAACAGTTGTGTATACCGTCTCTATCCTCCTGTTTCAGCGCCGAGAATACATCACCGGTTTTTTTCTCGTTCATCAGAAGAACATTTTGAATGAACTGATCGGCACTCCGGAAAAGTGTACCGGTACGGGAGCCTTCCATTGCAACCAGCACCATCTCTTCACGTACTTTCGTCATGAAGGATTCCCCTTTCGCAGGAGTGTTCCTCCTGAACAAACCGGTAACGGACGTGAACATCCAGGTAAAAGGAAGCGTGAGGAAATAAATCCCCATCAACATCGGAATGGAACGCATGGTCAAACGGAACGGATACATCCGGAAAAGTGATTTCGGCAGCATCTCACCAAACAATACCATCAGTGGGGTCAGCACCCACGACTCGGGTGACGGTAACTCCTCCAAATTCCACTGCACATGCTGATCAACGGTTGCAACCAGTGAGGCAAACGCCAGCGAGGCACCGACAATGCAGACGTTGTTTCCGATCAGCTGCGCGCTGAGCAGCCGGTCTTTATGTTTCAAAAGAAACTGAGCCCACCGCGCAACGATATCCCCGTTCGCGGCACGGTGACTGACTTTCAACGGATTCCAGGAAACAAATCCGGTTTCGGAACCGGCAAAAAATGCGGCACCGATAACACCTGCCGTCAGCAGTAACAATTGCAGCGGTATCGGCATAGGTACTGCTCTCCCTTCACCCGAAAACTATTGTGCTGCATCCCAACCAGCGACACCGAACCGGAAAACTGTTTGACTGGTATACGTTTCATCCGGTTTAAGCACCGTCGCAGGAAATGCCGGCCGGTTTGGAGAATCGGGAAAATGCTGTGTTTCGAGACAGAACCCGCTTCTTTTCACGTAGGTGACCCCGCCTTTTCCCTGCAATGATCCGTCAAGAAAATTGCCGCTGTAAAACTGAACGCCGGGCTCCGTGGTAGCTACTTCGAGCGTCCGGCCGCTTTGTTCCGAAACAACGTTGGCGATAGTGCGCAACCCCTCACCTGCGGAGAACACAAAATTATGATCATAGCCACATCCGTTCTTTATCTGGATATCCTCAACACGGTCGATATGTTCACCGATCCGTTTCGGACGGGTGAAATCGAAGGAAGTTCCCGCGACACTGCTGATTTCACCGAGCGGTATCGACGTTTCGTCGATCGGAGTGAATCTGGGAGCATTTATCTGCAGAAGATGATCGAGAACCGTACCGGTACCATTAAGATTGAAATACGTATGATTGGTCAAATTGACAATCGTAACCGCATCGGTGGTCGCTTTGTAATCGATCTCGAGTTCATTATTGTCGGTAAATAGAAACCTGACGGCCACATTGAGCGTACCGGGATACCCCTCTTCTCCGTCGGGACTCAGATACGTCATGGTCACCTGCGCGTCATCGGCATCGATCGGCTGCGCGCTCCAGAGCACCTTGTCAAATCCGCCGGGACCTCCATGGAGATGGTTCACACCGTTGTTGATCGCGAGGGTATACTCAACTCCGTTGAGGGTGAATTTTCCGCGTGCGATCCGATTGCCGTAGCGTCCGATGGTGGACCCGAAAAACGGATTACCCTGTTGCAGATATCCTGCAAGATTATCGAATCCGAGAGAAATATCCGCATTTGTTCCGGTACGGTCCGGAACGATGATCGACACAACCGTTGCGCCATAGGTGATAAGCGTGATTTCGTTCCCGTGTGCATTGACCAGTGAATACTGGTCGACCTGCCGTCCGTCGGGAAGTCTGCCGAAAGGTGCAACACTACAGTGACGTTTGCCGTTCGCCGCCATGAAAAATCTCCTCACTACGGCCGGTGAAGGTCACGATGTTTTAACCGGAGCTCTTCATCGGCGGTTGAAAAAACAGTTGCTCATCCCCCCCATGTACTACCAGGGATACCCGGAAAATATACTTAGTGTCTGTCCGGAAATTACTTACAAACCGGATCCCGGTGAAAAATCGTAGCGGTATTTCTGCTGCCGTAACCTGTAATCCGGCATTCCTGCCATCTACGGACCGAATTGATCCGGAAGACCTTTACCGCCCGCTGCAGCTCCTCTACCCGGAGTGTGCGCTCGGTAATCGTACCCGCTGTAAGACAATGTTCCCGGAACACACCAGGCAGCAGCCCGCACGAGACCGGTGGTGTATACCGTTTTCCGTCCCTCATCTCCAGTACCACATTACCGATCGACATTTCGGTGAGTTCCTCCCGCTCATTGAAAAACAGCAGTTCCTCCCCAACCACACCGTTCTGTTGTGCAATGGTATACTGCCGGCGCCGGGTGGTCTTTACATACAGATACGGGTCGGAGCTTTCTACCGGATATGCCGCAAGCCGGACCGGCAGCGGTATCGCCTCCGATACCCCCGGAAACTCTGTTGTCACTATGACGACCCCTCCATTGAGATCAACGGTCAATCTGACCCGGTATCGGGAGCCGGTTAACGCTCCGGCAGTTCGCAGCAGGCGCTCACGCAGCGATACTTCGTCAAGAGTGACACCGAAGGATACGGCAGTATTCATGAGCCGTTTGAGATGTGCGTCAAGAAGAAAATATCCCTCACCGGATGTCCAGAGCATGGTTTCGACGATACACAACGGTTCGCCGGTACCCTCACCAACGGATCCTTTCATCACCGTGGCGGAACCGTTACCGCGCACAAAGAGCGGGTTCGGCACGGTTTCCGTTGTGTGCATATGGTACTTCGGATTGACGACCGCGGTTTTCAGCATGCATTCTCCGAATTCCGCTTCGGGAACACTGTCCCAGACAATACCGCTACCGGTACCGTATTCCGCCTGCTGCTTTTCGGTATCAACAAGGAGTGTCCGGATGGCGACGTTGAAACGGCTCTCTCCTTGCGGCCCCCAATATCCGACGGCACCGCAATAGACATGGCGCGGTGTCGTTTCGAGGTCACGGATGATGGAACAGGTCTGTATTTTGGGAGCACCGGTTATCGAAGCACAGGGAAAAAGCGCGCCGAAAAGTTCAGGTAGCGTCACCGTTACCTCACCTTCAACCGTGGATACCATCTGCAACAGCGTCGGATACCGGCGTATCGCGCATAACTCCGAGACATGAACCGATCCGCTCCGGGCGATTCTTCCGATATCGTTACGGATCATATCGACGATCATAATATTTTCCGCCCGTTCCTTGGCGGTTTTCAGCAGACGCTGTTCCAGAGCAACGTCTTCATCACTGCCGGCACCACGGCGTGCGGTACCCTTCATCGGCTGCATGGTAATCGCAGTGCCGTCAAGTGAAAAAAATAGTTCCGGGGAAAATGAACAGACATGAAAACGACCTGCATTAATATAGGCGGCAAAGGGCGCAGGGTGCAGCACCGCCACTGCAGTGAAATACTCCCAGGGATCAGTGGTAAAGGGAGCGGTGAGTCTGAACGTATAATTTACCTGATAGGTGTCCCCGGCCGCAATATGCGATTTGATCCGTTCGACGGCATGGATATACGAATCGTAGGTAATTGACGGTTGCCATATCGGCGGTGCGGGAGCGAACCCGGTTGCCGGCAGGGTTGCCGCTGCCACGGGATCCCGGAAAATACCGAACCAGAGCAGCGGTACCTCATCGGGCGGAAAGGAAACCAGCGCTGGATCGAAAGCGGCAGCCGCTTCGTACCCGATAAATCCTGCGGCGTAAAAACCTGAGGCGGTATACTGCGCAATACGTTGCAGGCATGCAGTCACTTCTTCTATTTGTGAAGTGGTCACTACCGCATGCGGCTCATTGAAGAACAGCCACGAGGAGCCATTCCGGCAGACTGCAGCGACCGGTGCATTCATGATTGAAAAAACAGCTTCCGGTGGAAAAAACGATACCGGCTATTCATCATCGTCATCGATAATTCCTCCACCGAGTACGACATCTCCCAGATAGAGTACCACTGACTGTCCCGGAGTCACCGCTTCGACCGGATCGGGAAAATTGACGGTGAGCCGGTCGTGTTCCCTGCGTACTTCGCAGGGAACATCGGTCTGTGTATACCGCACCTTCGCTGTGCACCGTTCGGGCAGGTGGTCGACATAGAGATTGATATCACGGGCGGTAAGGGAACTGCAAAGCAGATCTTCCTTGCCCCCGATGATAACGGTATTTTCTTTGCGGCGAAGTGCCACTACATAACGGGGAGAACCGGTAGCGATACCGAGTCCCTTACGCTGTCCGATGGTATAGTTACTGATACCGCGATGTTTTCCTAGTACTTTCCCTGATGTATCAACCATCGGCCCGGGATCATCGGAAATACCATGTTCCCTGAGAAAGCGGCGATAATCATCATCGGGAATGAAGCAGATTTCCTGGCTTTCCTTTTTTTCCGCGACCGGCAGTCCGGCCGTGCGCGCCAGATCTCGTACCGCATTCTTTTCGAGGTTTTCGAGCGGAAACAGTACCCGTTCAAGAACGGTGGCGGGAATACTGTACAAAAAATAACTCTGATCCTTTTTCTGATCACGGTGCCGCATGAGTACGGTCGCACCTTCATGGATTCCGGTTCTCGTGTAGTGACCGGTCGCGATGGCATCGTACCCGCAGGAGCGGGCATAATTGTAAAGTGACGTAAACTTGAGGTATTGATTGCACCGCACACACGGATTCGGCGTCCGCCCCCGGGCGTAACTCTCAACGAAATCTCTGACCACGTCATTGTAAAGTTGTGTGGAAAAATCAAGCACGTAATGCGGTATTTCGAGCCGATCACATATTTCCCGGGCGTCACGCACCGCCTGCGGACCGCAGCAGGCCGCCCGCCCCTGTTCGTCGGGAACACCGAGGCACATGGTTGCGCCGGTAACCATATAACCGTCCTTACGCAGCAGATATGCCGCCACCGAAGAATCCACACCACCGCTCATGGCGACAAATACTTTACGCAGTGCTTCCACATTTCCTGTTTCGGGAGAATCGTTGCTTCGTGTCATCGTCGTGAAAAAAACTTTCTCTGCCGGTTCCGCCATACCTGCGGTTCAGTCGGCCGGTATTCAGGATACCGGCTCAACAGATCGTTGAATTCGGTTTTTGCCCGGTTGATATCGATATCTTTCGGGTCGGCGATGGTGAGATACCGGTTAAGCCATACCAGCGAGGATTCCGGATTATGATTATGAAACCGGTATAAAAATGCCAGGTTTTTCGCCACCTGTGGATTTTCAGGAGCCATCCGGTAAGCTTCGAGCAGCAGGTCGGCCGCTTCGCCGGGCCGGTCGGTCTGGGCGTACAGCGAACCGAGTGCCATTCGAGTATCAATTGATGCAGGATCGAGCCGCAATGCTTCATGCAATGCGTCATCGGCACGATCCATCCATCCCTTCTCCTTGAACACCACACCTTTGAAATACCATGCGACCGCATTATCTTTCTCAACCGCCAGCACCGCATTGAAACAGCCGAGCGCGCTGTCGGCATCAGCCCCCTGCAGCCAGTCCGCCGGATTGCTCCCATAGGAACGCCATCCGTCACCGGTCCGCTGCTGAAGTCCGCGTGCCAGAAAAAGTTTACCTCTAAGCAGCTCGCGTGCAACCGTTCCTGCCCTGATTTTCCCGGCAAGAGCGAATCCTTCGTCAATTTTCCCTCGGCGCAGACATCGCTCCGCATTCGCGACGGTCGGCGAAAAATGTCCCGCCAGAAACTGTACTGAAATGATCGCCAGAAGCGACAGAAGGGCGAATACGATCCCGATCATGACGATAACCGGTACCGAGACTCCTTTTCCTCTGCTCACGCGGCGATCTCCATTCTTACCGTGCAGCCGGTCGCTGCGATTTTTCGTTGTCGCCGCCAGCGGCGACGAGACCGTCGTGCAAGGTGTCATACGTGGTAATCAGCCGGTTGAGCCCCACCATTTCCAGTACCCGTTTGACCTGATTATCAGGCGCCACCAGAACAATTGAGCCATTCTTTTCCTGCACGCCGCACAGACAGTGGATGAACACGCTTATTCCCGCGCTGTCAAGATACGTGGTTTTTTCGAGATTGAAAACAAAATGCAGATGTCCTCCGGCAATCATTGCGGCAATCTCCCGATCGAGCTGAGCGGTGGTGGCGGCAGTATCGATATCACCGGTGATGTACACGATCGTAACGGTACCGCTGTTTTCAAACCGGTAGGTCATACGTCTTCCTTTCCGTTCGGGTATTCACTTCGCATTCCGGTGTTCTTCGGAAGGTTCCGGAGCGATGGTTCGTTCAAAAAAAAGATGGGCTGATCCGAGACCTTCTTCGATACAGGAATCCTGCAACTGCCAGCCGTCACGTACCATCGCCGCCGTGACCGATTCTATTTCGTCAAATATACGACGCGGATTCCGTGAAAAACCTATTTTTACCAGACGTTCAGTACATTCTTTCACCGGTTGTATTCCTCACCACGCTTTGGTATCGTATGCCGGAAGAGCCGAGGGCAGTGCCGTCGCAACCATCACCAGTGATTCGAGCAGAAACTGCCGGTCGGAATATCCCGGTCGCGAACATTTCCCGTCGATAATAACCCGCCATACCGTTTCCGCCTCCGTACAGTCCCATAATTCCGCCTCTACAAGGAACCGCTTTCGCATGATCTGATTGAAGGTTTTGATGTACATCCCGCGGCGCAGACGCACGACAAGCAGAAAATCGTATCCGAGGTTCTTCCAGACAGTATCAAGGGCCTGAAGCGCAACTACATCCCCATGGTAAAGCAGCGAGCGGAAACCCGCGGCTTCCGTGTCCGGCAGCATCCGCTGCAGCCTTCCGAACACTGAATCGGGTTCCCTGAACAGCAGATCGGGTCGTGTAGAACGGAACTTCTTTCCGATCATCGCCGAGGCGACATCCCGACCGGGTACGTCTCCCGTATCACCGAGCAGCATGCAGAGTCCGATGACCGCACCGGAGATGTCTCTGCCCGAAAAATGCTCACGCTGATAATTGTTGGTCAGCATGAATTCGAATGGTGGAGGGGTACATACGACAGTAATCAGGCAGATGGTACCGAACACTCCTCCAAGCCATCGTTTTACCCGTGTGCGTGCTGCATCCATACTTCCGGTTTCCTCCTCAAGGGGAATTTGTGCCCGTCTGTTTATTGTATACCCTCCGGAAGTCAGGGTCAAATACCTTCAGTCACCGGGTATCCGTCGATGTACTTCCAACATACCGCAGCCGGGCGGCAAACATGCCATCCATGCCATGGTCAAATGGTGTGATTTTCAGATACCCGTTATCATCAATAAATTGTTCCGGAACCGCCCCCGGACACTGATCGAGAATGAATTCAGGGTGCCGCACGAGGAACCGTTCTATCTGCCGTTCATTTTCTTCCGGCTCCACTGAACAGGTCGCATAGACGATGACGCCTCCTTCCCCCACCAGTTTGACAGATGAGTCAAGGAGCGTTTCCTGCACTTTCACCAGCCGTTCAAGATCCTTTACCGTTCTGATCCATCGAGCTTCCGGATGCCGGTGCAGGACGCCGGTGGCACTGCAGGGCGCATCAAGAAGTACCTTATCGAATATACCGTCAAAGGGAGGAAAATTACCGTCGGCCACGATCGGAAAAACGGTCCTGAGGTGCATCGACTCCGCCGCCTCAACCACTTTGCGCAACCTGGTGAAATTGACTTCGCAGGAACATATGGTTCCGGGATCACCCGCCAGCTCGGCCATCAGGACGGTTTTCCCTCCGGGGGCACTGCAGAGATCGATGATATGATCTCCTTTCGCCACATCGAGCATAGCCACCACCCACCCGGATGACGGTGCCTGAACATTGCAGTATCCCAGCCTGATCAGCTGGATATTCTCAGGAAGAAGCGCCTTTTTCAAACGGTAATACAGATCACGGTATCCGCAGGGAGAATCACACAGCATTCTGACATCAGCCTCGAACTGCTGTCGTGACATCGATCGAATGGTACGCCGCAGATAAATGGAGGGTTTTTCGTTATTGAACACCAGAAGCTTCCGGGTTCGGGCGAGTCCGTAAACCGACAACCACCGTTCGATCAGCCAGCGGGGATGTGAAAACTCCACCGCAAGGCGTTCGGTAAGATCCTTCTGCGGGTCCGGAAATTCCACCTGCTTTTTGTTTTTTATGACATTGCGCAGTACCGCATTCACTGTTCCCGCAAGCCCTTTGCCGCGGTAATCGGCCTTCGCGAGCAGCACGGTTTCGTTGACCGATGCATGATCGGGGATACGGTCGAGATAGAGCAGCTGGTAGAGACCGATGCGCAACAGCCGTCGTAAGAGGTGATCCCGACGGTTCTTTTCGTCGGTCACATACCGGTCGATCATGTAATCGAGAGTCGCCAGACGTCGCACGATACCGTACACCATTTCGAAAACCAGACGGCGGTCACGATGATCGATATGCAACCCGTAAAGTGCATGTTCCATCATGCGCTCAAGATTACCCGGTCGTTTGTCAAAGGCGGTGATGACCCGCAGTACCAGCTGTCGGCTATTCATTGAATTGCATTCCCTCTCTGAGAATCGTGCCGCGCAGATAATCCGCCGCAGCCATTGCTTTCCTTCCTTCCGGCTTTACCACCCGAACCCGGAACAATCCGTTTCCGGTCTGAACATCGAAACTGTCGGGATGAACAGCGACCACCGAACCGCATGATTTCCGGGAGGATGTTTCAGTAACCGGTACTCCCCATTCAATACCGAGGCGACCGGTACCGGTCATCGTTGCCGTCCCGGGAAATGGTTTGAACGCTCTTATTTTATTGAAAATTTCCTGTGCCGTGAGGCTCCAGTCGATTATCGATTCGTGTTTTTTCAATTTCGGAGCTTTACACGCCCTCGAATGATCCTGTGTCTGCGGAGTGCACTCGCCCTTTTGAATTTCATCAAGCGTCAGTGCGAGTGTTTCGGCACCGAGTAGACTCAATCGGCCGTACAGCTCAGGAGTCGTTTCCTCTGCACCGATAGCAACGGCCTTCTGCCGGAGGATTTCACCGGTGTCGATTCCTTCATCAATCCGGAATATAGTGATTCCGGTTTCTCGTTCGCCCGCTTCAATAGCCCGCTGAATGGGAGCCGGTCCACGATATGCAGGAAGGAGCGATGCATGAATATTTAAAGTTCCCAGTTCCGGCAGTGAAAACACCTCCCTGGGAAGGATACGGTAGGCGACAACGACAAAACAGTCTGCGGAAAGCTTCCGGAGAGCTGCCACAAATGAGGAATCATCAAGCCTCTCCGGAGTGAGTACCGGGATATCCGCCAAGGTTCGTACATGCCTTGCGACTGGAGATTCGATGAATTTCAGTCCCCTACCGCTCTTTCGGGGTGGTGTAGCCACGACCCCGGCAAGCGTACATTTCTCGTGAAGTAGATCCAGCGCGGGGATACCGAAATCGGCACTTCCCAAAAAGACGACACGCATTTTGCTGTTGTTCCATTTCCATTCCAAACACTGCGGCGGCTATAAAATACCACAACGAACAGGCCGCATGTAACAATTTCCGTTCACCCCCACCCAATTCGAAACTGTCGTATCGGCATATTTCGTTGAAGAAACACGGGAAACGGGAAAAACTGTTGGCTGCAACAGCCCTGTCAACTCCTAGTCAAACGGGTACGGTAGTCACGAAGCATCCGGTTTCACAAGGTGATACCGCACATGCCTGCGATCCAGCGGGATACCCACTTCATGTTAACTATTTGATTTCACGTTCGCCATGTAATAAATTTGAAGTTATATTTTCATTTTTATTACGATGCGGCAGAACTAACAGATTCCGCAGTTCTACACAGGAGGAGTGAGCATGTCCTCACCATTTTCACCGGCAGATGATCTTGAAGTGTATTGTCGTTTCTGCGACAAGATAACGCCGGTTCAGCTCGACCGGAGTATCGCCGAAAACGGACGAACCGTCGACCGTAATTCAACATTCGAATACCTCTGTACCAAATGTTTCAAAACATTCTGCTACTGCGGGAATGACCTTATTGAACAATCCCGCCATGAAGAACAGGGAACGGAAGCACACCAGTATAATCCGCAGGAACACTTTGTGATCGGTGAAACCATCCATCATAAAAAATGGAAGGAGTCCGGCGTGGTTGTCGGTAAAGACCGTGGTACACCAAGCCGGATTCTCGTCAATTTCGAAAAATCAGGACTTAAAAAACTCATCGAAGACCTGCAGTAGTCGAAACGACTTTTTTCATTCCTGAATCCACAACGTTTCATTAACGATCCGGCGTCAGCCGTAGCGTAATGCAGGATCATGTTCCGTCGTCTTTTTCTGTTTGTCAATTTCGGGAAAAGTGTCAACCGGTAATAGACTACGAAAATCACACCACTTCATCGAATAACGAAGAATAACGGAAAAATTCCGGACATGGCTGATGTACTGCTCGACAAGTTTCCGGAGGCATTACTCAGGTGATCCTTCATTATGAATACTGATTCCATTCTGCTTAGCGGAACGGATACCCGAGTAAATATGGAATGTTAAAACTCAACCAGCGCTGAAACCACCGGCGACGGCGGTAACCAGGAGACTCTGAACTCAAGGCCGATATCCACCTGGATTTTCACCTGTTGCATACCGGTCCTTATGCCGATACCGGTACATAGAGTGGACCAATTGCTCTTCTGATAATTTTCATCCTGATCTCCGGAGAATTTTTTGAACTGTTCGCTGAGATCACTCTGACTGAATGCATAGCCGAAACGTGCAAAAAGTACCCGTGGATAAATTTCAACTTCAAGGCCGGGCTCAAAACCTGCATACTCTCCCCTGATTTTATTGACGTCGAGTGCAAGACGCACCGAAGAGAGATAGCGCGGAACATACGATACTCCCGCTTCAAACATGAGGGGAAGAGGATAGGTGGTACCTTCAACGAACGACGAGACTTCCATCCCCGCGTTGCGGACAACCGCCCCGAGTACGAGCCGATCGCTCATAAGAAAATATTGAACCCCCAAGTCAAATGCGATCGCCTTTGAACTGTAGGTTTCGGGTGAGGCGTTAAGCCTTCGATAAAGCCCGCGCAACGTTATTCCTGCGTGAAGCTGATTGTTAAGAAACGCCCGTGACAAAGAAATTCCTGAACTGATATACTGGTCGTAGGCCGATCGTCCGGTATAGAGCGGTTCGTGGTCCAGCCCCTCTTCAACGACTTCGATATTTCCACTCGTCAACCCCTGCAGGGCAACCGTTATCACCCCGACCCCCGGAAACCTCCGCGAAATACCAAGTGGTGCCCCCCATACGCCGTCAAGTACCAGCTGATATCCGACCAGCGCTTCCATGCGTTTTACCGACGCGGGAAGTGCGGAATTGGCGAACACACCGATACTATTTCCCGGAACGGCAACCGAGGCTCCCGCCATACCAACCGATCGGGCATCATAATCAAGCAGCAGGTGCTGATAGGAGACACTGCCCGCACTCTGGTACTGTGCCTGAAGTGGAATTGTACAAATTCCTGCAATAAAACAGCATTCAATAATCAACCGACAGAGTTTCATAGGGAGAATTCCACACTTTTAACGTAGATTTTCATATTCAATTGAAAAATAATTCCGGTCATCCGTCTTTATTGCTATCAATCTTGCCGTATTATCCGAAAATGAAGTATACCGTACCCTATATACCACGATATCTGAAACTTTTTTTTCCAGATCAACCTGTTTCAGACGATGTTTCCACCGGGAAAGAACTGCCGTGAAATTCCATTCCGGTGTTTGCCATACACAGGAAGTACGGAAAAAGGACTCGATTATTTCTGTCGGTCTGAAGTTCACCACCGAATCACAGTAGAGAATTCCTCCGCAAAGGGCACGGATGAGCTCACCACACGGTAATGTTCCTCCCCAGGGGAGAAGATCCGAAGGAAACGGATCGGAAAGCGCCACTACCCGGTGATGGCTGCCGAATTTCATAACCAGAGAATCGTTGAAAGAGGAAACGGTTCCGACGATTGCCCCAAACGGCGAGTAAAAGACCATTTTGAACGCATCGATCCCGTAATACCGGACTTCTATTGCTCCGGTCACCTTCTCACCGTTGTTCGAAGCGGAAATTTTCCCGAACACCGTAATTGAATCGGCGGAACAATACGGATGGAGCGACGGGACCGCCTTCGTTCCGTCACTATCGCCCGGTGGAACCAGTGTTGCCGCACAGCTGAGAAAAAAAACGGCCACCGAACCTGCGGTACCACGAACGGGGATCATTGCAGCGTTATACCTTGACGCTGGATAATTATTTCCAGATCGAGAATTTTCCTGCGTACGGCGGCACCATCCTCTGATCCGAGTTCGAGTGACGTATGATAAGCATCCACCGCCCCGTTAAGATCCTTACGTTCCACGAGGATATCACCAAGATGATCGTAGAGTACCGGATCGTCGTAAATGCGTTCAATGGCTTTCTGAAGATAGACGAATGCACTGTCGAATTCGCCGAGCCGAAAATAAACCCATGCATATGAATCCAGAAATGCACCGTTATTGGGTTCCTGTTCAAGTGCGCGTTCGAGGTATGCCTTCGCCGTATCAAGATGCTTTCCCTGTTCGGCCCACATGTAACCGAGATAGTTGAGTGTCGCGGGATCGTCGGGCCGCAGAACAAGTACTTTTCTGAACGCCTTGACCGCCCTGTCAATTTCTTTGTTTCGTTCGAGAGCGCTCCCCAGTTCAAACCAACCATAGGAATCCGCGGTATCCAGAGCAACCGCTTTGCGGAACGACTTGATGGCTGCAGGATACTTTTTCAGGATCGACTCCACGTATCCCTGCATCCTCCACGACGATGCCTCATCGGGCAGTGCGGTGGTGAATCTTCGCGCGACCTGCAATGCGGTACGATAGTCCTTATCGCGTAGAGCAACTGAACATAATTCACGCCAGCTCTCTTTGTGTTTGGGCTGAAGTGCCAGAGCCTTTTCGAATTCTGTTCTGGCGAATTCGTTCTTCTCCCGATCGGCGAAAACGAGACCCAGATAATAATGCAATTCATAATCATCGATATTTTCCTGCAGGAGATCCTTGAACAGTTGCTCGGATTCTTCTATCTGCCCGTTGTAAAAATAGAGCAGCGCCAGCGTACGTCCGTATACTTCACCGTAAGCTTCCGACCCGATCAGTTTCCGGTAACATTCGATAGCCGGTGGGAAATCCGCTCTGCCGATATACACCTGTGCCTTGCTGCGGAGCGCTTCCTCGTGCAGCGAATCAACCGCCAGGGCTGAATCATAGAACCCGAGCGCCCGAACGGTGTCTTCATCCATCAGTGCAACCGTTCCGCGAAGGGTGTAAATATCTCCCTGAGGTCCTTCCCTTTCCTGAATAACCACCAGAAGGCTTTCCGCTTCGGAATATCGCTTCTGTTGAAGAAGCATCTTCGCGACTCTGAAACCTATCGCGAGTGCATCGGGCTTCTTTTCGAAATAACGACGGTATGCATCGAGTGCCTTCGCACTGTTTCCGAGCACCTCATAAATTCTGCCGATTGAAAAGAGCTCTTCTTCATTTTTATTTCTGATACTCTCCAGCACCCCGACTGCCCGGGTGAATTCTTCCATTTTTATATAGATGGTTGAAACCATGCGCTTTTCTTCCCGGGTAAGCGCCTCATTTTTCCGGCCCCCTTTAATGAGGAGCAGCGCCTGGGTGTACTTCCCCGATTCAAGATACTTCTGGAAAAGCAGCTTTTTAAGCACATCGGATCCGGAATCGAGCTGCAACGCGCGTTCATATTCCCGTTCGGCAAGTTTCACCAGACCGCGCCGGTCGAAATCCCTGGCGAGAATGAAGTGGTCCTGCGCTTTGGTGCGCGCGTAAACGTTACGTGACGGCTCAACGACCGGACGCACCACCGGAAAGCGGTGTGACGCGCAACCGCCTAAAAGTAACAGAAGCAGCGTTCCGGAAAGAAACGGACATTTCTTTATCGGGTTTTCCGGTATGATGCCCATGAATTCGTTTTGCCGGGTACGTTTCATCGTATGACGGAAACCACCAGATTGAGTTTGGATTCAAGCGGTACATTGGAACCCGGAGCCGAAGATTGGGAAATGATGGTGCCGGGAAGCAGCGAGGGATTATTCTGATAACTTACGGCACCGACCGAAAGTCCGCTTTCGGCAATAAGTTTCTTGGCGTTTTTAAGGCTCTCTCCCACAAGATTGGGAACCTCCGCATGCGTGGGACGTGGTCCTTTCGAAACAAAGAGATCGACTTCGATTTCACGGGAAGTAGTCGTACCGCTTTTAGGGAAAGCATTGATCACCACATCAACCGGCCGTTCCTCGGAAAACACTTTCTTCACATTCCCGAGAGTAAATCCTGCTTTTTTCATAATGATACGCGCCTGGCGCTCGGTAACATTACGCACATCAGGAACGATCGCGATTTCTTTACCCTTGCTTACGAAAACTGAAATTTTCCGTCCTTTCTTCACCCGGGCACCGGCAATCGGCTGCTGACTGATAACCCCCTGTTCCGGAACGGTGTCATCATATTCCCGGCCCTGTATTTCGGTGAGCAGTCCAGCTTTGAAAAAAACCTCGCGCGCTTCTTCATAAGTCAACTTTGCGACATCGGGGACCGTGACCACGTCACGGTTGACCCCCACAACATTGGGCATCACAACGCGATCCACGAAAACGATACCGCCAATCGAACCGAAGACCGCCAGTAGCGCCATCCCCGGAAGAAGTACTTTCCAGAACGTTCCCACCGGAATGCTAATCGTATAACTTCGCTTCATTCAGAATCACCAGACGCTTTCTATCTATGGTCAAATATCGTTTCTTCTGCAGCTGCGACAGAACACGTGACACCGTTTCTCTGCTGGTACCGGCCATTTCGGCGATAACCTGGTGGGTCGGACGTTTATCAATCACGATCATCGAACCGACCTTTCTTCCCCCCTCTTTCGCCAGCTGCAGCAGTACATCCGCGACACGGCCGTAAACACTCATCATCGAAAGTGTATTGATATGCCGGTTTGATCGTCGCAGACGATGTGACATCTCGATAAGCATCGCGATGGTGATTTTCGGGTATTTCTGCAGGATTTCGAAAAACGGACGGCGATACAGCATAAGCAACCGGCACGATTCAGCGGCGACGACCGACGCGCTACGGGGTTCACCATCGAGTACCGCCATCTCACCGAAAAACTCTCCGGAACGCAAGGTGGCCAGAATCGCCTGCTTTCCTTCCGAGGAGAGCACGGTAACATGAACACTTCCCGATACGATAATGAAAAAGGTCTGATGTTCATCATCCTCTTCATGAACAATCACTTCATTGGTCCTGAAAGACCGTTGAATCATTGCAGAACAGATTGCATGACGTTCTTCCTCTGCCAGATGAGCGAACAGGGGGACCCGTGAAGTGAATGATTCAAGCTCCTGAGAATCCATAACAACTCCCGTACATCGGTGAATAAACCCGCCATGCGGGTTCAGGGGAAATCATGTATGAATGTCGGTCACAGCACTTGACATACATTACTCATAGCACTATCCGGATTCTTTCTCGATACGGCGCAGGAAGTATAATTCATATTCTTCACTTCTGCTCCGTTCATCCCGTCGTTAGCGCGCTACAATGAAACAGCATCCGGAAAACGATGGAACAGGCCCGATTTTACCGGAGAATCCATGTTGAAAAATAGTTCTGTGCGTAGTGAAAACCTAAATCTAAAATTGCATGGAGATCTGAAGGAAACCTGATGGTACACCGGTCGGGTGTTGAGGAATAAAGCGAACCGAAACGCTGAAGTGGAGCTCATCCAAAGAGAGCACCGGTCCGACTGATGCCGCATCTGAAATCAGATTTCGTCAAGGACCTTCATGAACGGGAAGATCTTCAGTCGTCAGTTTACCGAGCGGTTTTTCTCCTTCATCAGGACGAAGCAGCAGATAGGCAACGGCACCGAGAGCGACACCGCCTACTCCGGCGGTTGACCAGAGAATCACTTTGGGAGTCTTGTCCTTTATCGTGTACTTCTTCTGTTTTGCAGGATCGGAAGTCCATTTGAAACTGAATGAGATGATACTGTATTCATCATTGACATGTACATCAGGTACGGCCTCGAGATCGAATACGACCCTTATGAGATCATGCCATTCCGGCTTGAGTCCCTTAACCGCCTTGTTGACATCTATTTTTCCCTGCTCGATGACAAAGCCCTTGATGGGAGGCTCCGAAGCGGTCGGGACCGGCGATGAACCGACCCGGGTATCGTTGAATTCGAAGATCAGTTTCTTTTCTCTGAGTTTGACTTCATAGAAGTAGCTTGACGGTTTGTCTCTGAAAATGAAATAGCCGGTAACCAGTTTTTCATCGGGAACGGTCCCCGTCTCAGCAGTGAGTTGAACGCCTTCGATAATGGCATTCTGAAAACCGCTTTCTCCGTTTGATGAAGAGGGCTGTATAGCGCTCGAGGAAGGTTGTTCCCCCAAGACGGAATCGGAAGGAGCTGTTGCAGTGTAAGGATCGGACGCCGGATATTCAGGAGCAGGTTCCTGAATCACCCGGGGAGCAGCAGGCTCCACCTGAGTCGATTCCGGGCTTTCTTCCTGAACTGACTCATCTTCTGTCTCAAAGGAATCTTCGCCCCAATCCTGTGCGTAGAGTAGTGTAAAATTGAAAAGATGCAGAATCATCACGCTGAGGCTGATGATTTTCCGGCTAATAGTCATCGGTCGTTAATCCTCTGAGAGTTTAATCTATATAACAAAATACCCTAAAAATCCTTAAATTTCAAGCTCTATCTATTCCATGAATACCATGGCGGTACAATAATCATGTTCATGAGAAATAGAAAGATGGAACCGGGAAAGACCACTTTCCGTACATCGTTCTCTGAAATCCGTATCAATGAACCTGATTACCGGTCTGCCGCGGGCGGTTTCAGAAAGGATTTCGATACCTTTCCAGGTTGCCACAGATTGTAGCTGATCCGGTAATGCCTTGTAAAAAGCCTCTTTTCCCGCCCAACGTCCAGAGAAATGGATTTCCGGATGTGCCTTACCGGAACAGTACTCGATTTCAGGGCCGGTGAATACCTTTTCCAAAAAATTTGTCCCGTACAAGTCCATCAATTTTTTAATACGGGAAACAGCGACGATATCGATTCCGATACCCTGAACCATTGTTCCTCCGGAACCACCAAAACATGCAGACAGTAAAGGACTTTTAGTATACTTAAAAACCTGACAACAATACAACTGGTCATTACAACACCATTGAAAGCCGTTACTCGGGAGAGACGCAAACCCCGATGTCCGACACCATGCAACTGATACAATTTCTGACCACGTGGACGGCCGTAATTTTTCTTGTCGTCTATGCACTCCTTCATTTCTACCTGCTCTTCATGACGATGCATATTCCAGAACGAAAAAAGAGTACCGATTCGCCAATCCGGGAGAATGTATCAATAGTCATTCCCGTTAAAAATGAAGTACAACGACTCGGTCCGTTACTTGCTTCTCTCGACCGGTTGTGCGCCCCTGGAGAACTTGAGATTCTTTTTATCGATGACCACTCAGATGACGGTTCGATTCGCCTCCTTGAAGATTACGCGTCCACCCGTACAGGGAAGGTAAAAATTTTATCCAACCCGTACAATCCCTCACGGAAGCTTACCAGTAAACAACAGGCGCTGGAGCATGGAATTTCGATGGCCTCCTTCGACCTGATCGCACTTACCGACGCGGATATGGAATTGCATCCCGATTGGCTGATGTCGCTCTGCGACGCACTCGATAATTCCACGGTACTCGTGTTCGGCCACACCGTCATCGCACCGGTGAAAAACTTCTTCTATTTGCTGCAGTCACTGCAGCTCGAATTTCTCTTTACGGTCGCCGTTCTTTTCCATTATGCCCGTATTAGCGGATCATGCATGGGAAACAATCTGCTCGTTAGAAAAAGCGTCTACAGGGAGTGCGGCGGACAACAGGCGATCGGGTACTCCATCGCCGAAGACCGGGCGCTTCTCCGGCTTTTCCATAAATGTAAACGGAAGACCGGTATCGTCGCACCGTTTACCCCCACGGCCCGCACCGTACCTCATGAAACCTTTTCAGGATTTATTCACCAGGTTGCACGATGGGCTACGGGGGGGTTCTCCTGCGGGAGGAATCTGTTTTTTTTCGGTAGTCTGTTTCTCATGCATATCCTGCTGTGCACCGCTGCTGCCGGCGGTATCATGCCTTTTTTCACCGGAATTACCGCGTTGATAAGTTTCTGCTGCGTATGGCTGGTCGTTTTTGTCATGTTTGCCCGAAACCGATCCGGAGTTACCCCCCTGATCTTTCCCCTGTTCTACCCCATGGTCATCGTTGAGACAATCGCTATTACTATACTGTTTTTATCGGGTAAAAAACTGCACTGGAAAAAGCGGAGTATCTGACGTGCTTAGAAAACCGATACTTTTACATTATTATATAACCAACAGATGCAACGCACGGTGCAGATTCTGTACCATCTGGTCGGAAATGCCAAAAAAGGACGCGCTGACAGATGACGTTCTTCAAAATCTTGTCGACACACGAAAAGCAGGGTGCCGGTTCGTTGATTTTACCGGCGGCGAACCGCTTTTGCATCCCGATCTGCCCCGATTTCTTTCTGCCGCCAAAAGCCTCGGCTTCATAACGTCCGTAACCACGAACTGTATTCTTTTCCCCCAAAGGGCAGCGGAACTGGCAGGAACGATCGATCTGCTCCACTTCAGCATCGACGCGGCAACCCCGACCTTTCATGACGAAATTCGCGGCTGCGCCTCTTTCGATGCAGTACTGGAAAGTATCCCCCTGGCTTTGCAGCAGAAAATGGTCCCCGACCTGCTCTTCACTTATACCGATTACAACATCGATGAAGTTGAAGGGGTATACAAAATCGCCAGGAAAAACAGACTGATGCTAATTCTCGACCCGGTCTTTTCAACCACCGGACCGGACACCACCTCTCCGGCAACCCACGAAAAAGCCGCAGAACTCAGCCAAAAACCGGGCATCTATCTCAATACGGCACATCTCACCCTGCGGCGAAACGGTGGAAACCACATCAGAAGCCCTCTATGTAAAGCAGTAACATCGACGATCGTCGTTTCACCGGATAATCAACGCTTATTACCCTGCTTTCATCATCGGACAATCAGAATCACTCCCGTAAAACAGAGTTCACCACCGGCCATGGAGATACAATCAGCATACAAAATGGAGGGAAGATACCCTTTTTGTGAAGGCTGCCATATCAACTGTTACTTTGATCCTTCATATAATTATATGTTCAACCGGTTATTTTTCCAGTCGTTAACCGCTAAATTCTCGTATATTATTATGAAATATGTCATTTATGCTCATTATAAATCACTTTTCGGTTGTTTCAAACCGAAACGGCGTTTTCCGGACTGATTTGCAATGTCGCAGTGAACCGTTCAAATCTTTTGCGACACTATTGTGTCAAAAAGGGCTCTGTATTAATTTAGAGTAGTTAATTATCATACAGACCCGGGAAACGGGTTGGTTAAGTTTAATCGAATAAACCCCACCTGCCTGAAATGGAGTTTTCGGTAATGCATAACACATTAAAAAAAATCACCCCGTTTTTTATTGTACTCGCGCTTTTCAGTGGAACTCCACTCTTTGCGGTTTCACTGCAAGTACCACAAAATTTTTCCACGATAACAGCGGCAATACTTTCGGCCAAAAAGGGTGACACCGTCATTGTCGACGGGGGTGTTTACAATGAACATATTTATGTCAATCCGGATCTCTGTATCGTTTCCCGCTCACTGTTCAAAGCGGTGATCGACGGGGGGGGGAAAGGAACGGTGGTGACCCTGGGAAACAATGCCTCAATCTCCGGATTCGAGGTACGCAACGGTACCATCGGAGTCTTCACAACGGCAGGCGGGGTTCGTATTGCCCAGTGCCGAATTGTCCATAATCAGCAGACAGGCGTCATGTGCGTCGGCAATCTGCCGAAAATCGAAGATAACATTATCGTTTACAATAAGGGCTCCGGTATTCAAGGGTGGGATGTTCGCACCACGACCGCCACCATCAAGCACAATACCCTCGCCTATAACGGTAATCACGGGCTTTCACTCGGCGGTAACTCGAGTATCGTCCTCGAAAATAACATTATCGCCTTCAACAATCAGTTCGGCATCAAGCCTTCTGAAGAATCAGTACGGATCCAGATGCTCAGCAATAACTTTTACCAGAACGCACGGTTCACCGACGTTCTGCCGAGTGATAATTATACGTTCAATCCCATGTTTATCAATGCGCAGAAATTAATATTTACATTGGACAAAAACTCACGTTGCATCGGTCGCGCGTCGGATAACCAGAACATCGGCGCACGGGTGGTGTACTGACTTCGTCATATTCTGTTCAACTTATAAAACGGGAGTAGTATATGGATAAGCATATGGTCAACCGTGGATGCAGAGTTCTTATTGCATTGACAGCCTGTTGTCTTCTGTGGCAATCCGCCGTTTCAGCGGCTTCGGTACAGGTCCCCTCGATGGGTATCAAGACAATCTCCGAAGCAATGATGCGGTCACGCGTTGGAGATACCGTCTGGGTCGAAAACGGCATCTATCACGAACGTATTCTTATTGCCCCGGGTGTCACCCTTATGGCACGATCAATGTTTGAAGCGGTTATCGACGGCGGCGGTAGAGGTACAGTTGTCACCATGGGAAAAAACACCACAATATGCGGTTTTCAAATCCGCAACGGTACCATTGGCGTGTTTTCCAACGGCTCAGGTAATCAGATTCTTTCCTGTCGGATCGTACGAAACTGGCAGACCGGTGTGATTGCCGTTCGTCATCTTCCGAAAATTGAAGACAATATCATCGCCTTCAACCGCGGCAGCGGATTTCAAGGCTGGGATGTAAGATCAACCAATGCGACGATCAACCACAATTCAATCGCGTATAATGCAAATCATGGCGTTGCCGTCGGCGGAAGTTCCGAATTCATTATGGAAAACAATGTCGTCGCCTTCAACGAACGTTTCGGCCTTAAAAATCTTGCGGATGCTGAACGGATTCAAGTCTCCAATAATAATTTTTACGGAAATCTGCGGAGCCCCCGTCCGATACCCGATGGTAATTTTTCCTTCAATCCCGCATTTACCGCACCTCGTACCAGTCTCAATTTCAAATCTGATCCCGCCCAGTGCTGTAGTGCGAAAGGATCTGACAACGAAGATCTAGGATCACGCATAACTTATTAATTCAAGGGAAAAAACATGTCAAAATTGTTCACGATCCTCTTTCAGAGAGCGTTTATTCCTCTTATATTTATTTCAGTTTACGGTCAGATGCACGCCGCTTCAGCTGCCGGTCTACCTGAAGAGTATCTGCTTACCCAACGGTGGCGTACATTGTTTTCCCAATATTCTCCACTCAATAATCCTGCCAATATCAACGAAGAGAACTACCTGACGATCAGAGGCACCGGTACCTCCATTCTGGGTGAATTCCTCACCTACGATCTGGGTGTAGTCTACCCTATCGGTCTCTATCAGTCAGTCGGCGTTTCATGGCTGCGACAGGGGCTCAATGAATCGTATGAGGAAACGCAGTTCAACCAGCTCACCCAGCGGTATGATTCCACAGGGGTGATGATTTCCGACAATACCGATTATTTTATGGGTACGTGGTCATACAATATCTGGTCCGGCCTGACCATCGGTGCGAATATCGGTCTCATCATGAAACAATTCTATGATTATACCGCCGTCGGTATCAGTCCGGATATCGGACTCAACTACCGGGTTCTCCAGCACCCTGCTGTCGGTACCCATAACCTAGGTATAAGTCTGCACAACGCATTTTTCCTGAGTATTCTGGACAAAGATGAAGCCGGCAATAAAATCGTCAACACCATTCCACGTGTTCTTCGGGCATCCCTCAATTCAAGTTACTGGGAACGTCAGATCGAATCGAACTTCGATTTCAGTTTCAGGGATATCGGCGTGAGCAGCGGCGATTTTATCGATCAGGCAACCAAACTCGAGTGGAACCTTGACGGTAAAGTGGGCGGATGGATTCTCCGTATTATCAAGGTATACGGTCTCTTCGGTATTGCCGACGGTTCGTTTTCCTACATGGGTATCGGTGGCGGTGTGAACATTCCGATGATCAATAACGGACGTGATCTTACCTTCATGATGCAGTACATCAGTATAAATGAAGTTGAAGACAAGTCTCCCGCATCGTGGATGAGCCTGTATGTCAAAGCGGATATCGGCAAACACCGCGAGGAAATTTACGCGCGGAAAATGGCAAAACTCGCGAACCTGCAACCCAACGATCTGTACATCAAAGCGTGTAATCTGTATGCCCAGGAAAACTATTGGGATGCGTTTTTCATCTTCAGTCAACTATTCGTGGAATACCCCGATTTCTTTAAAAATGACTGGGTCGGTTTCTTCCTCGGAAGCTGTCAGGAACAGATGGATATGCGTCTGACCGCCGAAGAGGCATTTAAAAAGATGAAAGAAATGTTCCCTCGGAGTGCGGCCGTTCCCTTCGCCGACCTCGGTCTGATGCGGGTGTATTACCGCGACGGAAATTTCTCCAATGTCGAGGCGCAGTTCAACGAGCTGAACCGTCTTGGTGTTCCGGACTCGATCAAGTATCATGGCTATTACTACATGGGTGAAACTGAAATGAAGAAGGGAAGTTACTCGAAAGCGATTCAGCTTTTCGATCTAATACCCGAAACACATCCGGATTTCGTCTTTGCTCAGCACAGTTCTGCAATCTGCAACGCAGCAACCGACAATTTCGAAGGGGCAATTTCCAATCTTGAAAACAGCATTCAGGCGCAGGTAACCGCCGACGCGCAGAAAGAAATCGTCAACCGATCGTATGTTTTTATCGGGTATATTTTCTACGAGGAACTTACCGAGCAGGAAGGACCACTCGCGAAAGCGGTCACCGCGTTTCGCATGGTTCCGAAATCGAGCTATTTCTACGTCGATGCACTGCTTGGACTCGGCTGGACAGCTCTCAAGGCACGACAGTGGAACGATTGCAAAAACGCCGGTGCTGAAATTCAGTCAACTTCGGACAACGTGGTCATGAAAGCGGAGGGTGCACTGCTCCAATCATATGCCTTCATGATGGAGAAAAACTACAATGCCGCAGCCACCCTGCTCGCCGGCGCATCGAAAGATCTCGAGGGCTATCAGGCTCCCGCCCAGCAGGAACTCATGTCGCGACAGGACGAGAGCAATGCGTTGCGTTCAAGGTATACCGACGTCGCCCGCAAAGCCTACGACCTCGGTACCTCACGTCAGTCCGGTTTCGTTCTCAAACAGATTGACAGCCTGCATACCCATCAGAAGGATATCAAATCCAAAATCGATGATTTCCTGAAGTATGTCGACAATTTCGAACGTGGCACGTTCTTCTCACGCAACTACGAATCGATCAAGGAAGATATTGATTATGCGCTTGCGAAATCACAGAAACTCGGCGGTCAGGTGCAACTCCAGAAAGAAGTTCAGGAAATGAAGTCGAAACAGGGTCAAATCGACAAGCAGATGGAAGAACTCCAGCGACAGCTGCAGGAGGAAGAGGCCAAGGCTGCGAAGAAGGAATCACAAAAGGAAGAGAAGAAGGAAGAGAAGAAGCAACAAAAGAAAGACAAAGAAAGCAATTCGGTCGCTCCGGATGAACCGTCTCCTCTCCTCGATGATGATATGATGCTCGATGATCTTCCTGATGAAGGAAGCTGGGAAGAATAATTTTCTCCCCTTCTTAACAAAAGTATTTCTGCAGGCCTTCCGTTTCCTGGAGGGCCTTTTTTATGGGCAGGTTCCGTTAAAACCATGGTCTGCCCGACTCCAATATGGTATACTTAGCCGCAACGGCATTCGATTACAGATACTGCGGCTATGAAAATTGCAATAGTAAATTCTGAACATCCGTCTCCCACCGGAAATGACCATGGTGGTATCGCGACCTATACCTATACCCTTGCCGGTCTTCTTGCAGAGCGCGGCCACACAGTCCATGTCCTCACCCGTTCCTTGATTACGCCGGAGCACTATTCTCCCTCAGTCAGTTTTCACCGCTACGGGTTTACCGGAAGCGCCAATCCGGTAGCACGACTTCTCCAACGATTTCATCGGGATCCGATTACCTGGGAAAAGGGTCACGCCCGCTCGGTTAACGGGATTATTCGTGAACTGTACCGAAAAAAACAAGTTGACATTGCAGATATTCCGGAATACGGCGGAATGGCCGCCTGTTACAGTAGCGATGATGACATGCCACCCTGTGCCATCACCTTTCACACACCATCGTCACTGGTTGACAGCCTTAACAATATGCATCCGTCCGAACCACGTCGCCGATTATACCTTCTTGAGCGTGAAGGCATCACCCGGGCCGCGGGGTACAAATCCCCCAGTCATGCACTTAAAAACCATGTCTGCGCCACGTATCATCTCCCGGAATCATCAGTACCGGTAATCCGCAATCCATTTGACTTCACCAATCAGGAGCACCTTCATCGGCAATCGCACCCCGCCGACCGTTTCGATATTCTCTTTTCCGGCCGCCTGGAACACAGGAAAGGTGCCGAAGTTCTCGTTCAATCAATCAGCAGAATGCTGGCAATCGGTGCGGAAGTTACCGTAACCATCGCCGGAGAAACTGAAATAAACAATGCCTTCAATTACCGGCATGCTATTGAACGGCTGCTGGCACCCGGCGAGAGAAAACGAGTCTGGTTTCCCGGCCCGCTTCCTTCCGTTAAGCTTCAGGCACTGTACGCGAACTCCTCGGTGCTGTTTTTCCCCTCGCTCTACGAAAACTGTCCGTATGTCCTGATCGAAGCAATGGCCGCCGGTCTTCCGGTGGTTGCCACGGAAGGTAGCGGCATCAGCGAAATCGTGACCCACAATACCAGTGGTCTGCTTTTTTCGCCTGGCGACCATTCCCGTCTTCTCGCTCATATACGCACTCTCTACTCCGATCGTGAGTATGCGCTCTGTCTGGGCGAAGCAGGTGCCCGGACCGTCCGGCAACTCTTCGATCCTGAAGCAGTCATCGATGCCACTATCGATTTTTACCAGTTGGTACTGCATGACGGAAACAGGAGAACCTAAAATGCGTATCGGCTTCATATCCGGCGAATATCCGCCGGAAACCGGTTTCGGGGGTATCGGAACCTACACGAAACATTGCGCCGAATATCTCGGGGGAAAGGGCCACCGGGTTACGATATTCTCCCGAAGCATTGACAGCAGCGAATCAGTAATCTTCCAACACGGCGTCACCATCGTCAGGATACCTCCACGCCCCTATCCCCTGCCACGATTCCGCGCCGCCTATCCGTTACGACAATGGTGCACCCGTCAGTTTCCTCATACCCTCAATCGCCTTTCGTGGTCGCTTGCCGTAGCCGCCGCTCTGAAAATGATTCTTAAAACCACCCCGCGCTTCGACATTGTCGAAGCACCGGAATGCGGAGCGGAAGGTCTTTTTATTTCCTGCCGGATGGCCCGTCGACGGATTGTACGCATGCATACGCCCTGGGAAATGATCCGTGAACTTGACCGGATAAAAGAACCATGGGGAGACCGTATCGCCCTGCCGCTTATCGAAAGAATCGCCGCGGCAAAAGCCGAAGGACGAACCGCCCCCTCGTTTGCCATAGCAAAGGAAATCAGACATCGATGGCATCTGCACGCACCGGAAGTGATCCGTAACCCGTTACCGGTTGCAGCATATAACCGGTCATCAGGAAAGGAATGGATTTATACCGGAAGGATAGAACGCCGCAAAGGAGTGCATCACCTGATCAGTGCCTACACC
The DNA here is from genome assembly GCA_016930275.1 of Chitinispirillaceae bacterium. Classification (GTDB taxonomy): domain Bacteria; phylum Fibrobacterota; class Chitinivibrionia; order Chitinivibrionales; family Chitinispirillaceae; genus JAFGNB01. The sequence goes on along the minus strand of JAFGHA010000238.1, from coordinate 15,998 downwards.
GCCTGCTGCGCACGCTCAGGACGCACGCCACCTCCATTGACTCTCATCGGGAGAGCGTACGGGAGCAATCCGGATGGTACTGACTATGGAGACAGTATCCGTTCGATGATCGGTCGAATTGACACCGGCAGTGCGGTTCGATGGATTGAAGGAGCATCGCTCACTGAAGTTGCTGAACATCTAAGAAACAGTGCGGTTGCTTTTTTCCCGTCATTATGGGAAAATTTTCCATATACCTGTCTGGAAGCGATGGCGTGCGGATGCATTGTAGTCGCCTCCCGGTGCGGCGGATTCCCGGAAATCATCACACATGACAGAAATGGAATACTTGTCGATACGGATTCATCAGCGGCGATTGAAGCGGTAATGATCAGACTTGTCGAGCGACCAGAGAGTTGCGACCGGCTTGGTCCTGCAGCACGCAGTTATGTCGAACAACATCTGACACCGGAAATTGCCGGCGCCAGAATGGAACAGTTTTACCGTGAACTACTGGAACGATAGCATCTGATGGATACCACCGGTTCCCGACTCATCCGCAATTCTCTTTTCTCACTCTTCAATTCGCTTTTTACAATGGCCACATCGTGGGTGATTTCCATCTGGATCGCCCGCCAGCTCGGTCCCACCAATTACGGCATATTCTCGCTGGTTCTCTGGATCTCCGGTACCATCACCGGGATAATCGGAATGGGACTCATACATGCCGTAACCAAATTCATCGCCGAATATCAGGGAAAAAATGAAGGTACCGGGTATACTCCGGTTATTTCATTCGTTCTCAGGATTGAAGTCGCCGTTACCGTTTTCGCCACGGTAGTGCTCATCTTCTTTAAAATGCCTGTTGCCGACTACTTTTTTTCTCCCAAAGAGTCGTTCTTCATTTTCATCGCGGCGCTCGGTCTGCTTCCCGGGATCATCACCGCCGTCTTTTCGGCTGCGGTGGAAGGAATACAGAAATTCGAATATTTCACCTGGTCGAATCTCATCATCACCCCCTGCTCGTTCACCGCAAAAATCATTGTACTACTGACGGGGCAGGGGGTCACCGGTCTTCTCTATGTCATGCTCATTTTTTCTCTTGTAAATATGCTGTTCTATTTTTTCGTATTACGTCGTGAAGGTTTTTTCAAACCCGGTGAATCGAAAAAACTCGATGGAGATATGCGCCATCGTATTCAGCAGTACAATAAAAGCCAGATTGCGATTCATCTGTGCGATAAAATCATCTGGGATAAAAGTGAGAACTTTTTTCTGGGACGCTTGTGTAAATCGGAAGAGGTCGGTTTTTACAATCTTGGTTTCAACATTGCACAGCGGTTCATTTCGTTTCTCCCGACGACACTCTGGCGGGTACTCTTTCCAGCGATGTCCTCATTCTACGGATCGGGAAACCGGAAAAAAATGCGGCGGCTGTTTTTTCTCTCGACCCGGTATCTCGCCTTTTTCACCTTTCCTGTGGGTGTTGCCGGGATGATACTCGCCTATCAACTTATTCACTTCCTCTACGGCCACCAGTTCATCGCCGCGCAGCGATCACTTCAGATCATCTTCATCTCCTCAATCGTGGCGTCACTCTCGAACCCCGCATCGGCGGTACTGTACGGATTTGACAAACAGTCATTCATTTACAGATACGGGGCACTCCTTGCCGTTATCAATATCACGCTTGATATCCTGCTGATCAAACGGTACGGGGCTACCGGAGCGGCCATCTGTTACGGTATCACCACCGTACTCGGTTCCACCGGCGGCCTTCTATACACCTGCAGAACGATGCATCTGCGGTATCCGATCGTCTCTCTCTGCAAGATCGCCTTTGCAACGATAATTATGGGAATCGTGATGGAAATCATCATTCTGCAGAACGGGGAACTCCCCGGCTTCATTCTGTCGATCGTCGCGGGTGGGGTTGTCTATCTGATGGGTTCGCTGGTACTCGGAACCTTTGAAAAGGAGGACTTTCACCTTCTGCAGAGCATCAAGCCGGTCTGTCCGAATTTCCTCAAGGTATGGATCGATGATTTCTGCAGATTCGTCAGTCTGTTCAAACCGGGGAGGTAGGCATTCTCGGCAGACGCCTTGCCTTGCGATGTTCGATGTTCCGTCCCATAATGAATTGCTACTGTATTGCAGTTTCAGTACTGAAATCATACCACTTGCGGATTACCCAGAGTCCTTTATCATCTTTACCCAGAAGAAATATCTGATTGGTGATATATACGGTGTACAAAATAACTGTACTGACATCCTGATACTGACCGATAGTAAGTTCCCCCCCGCCGACACGCAATTCCGCAGCGCTGTCCCCTTCCGTAACAAATTTCCTGATGCTTTCGATATAGGGTTTTTTAATGAATTCAATACTCGCTGCCTGTACAAACAGACGGGTGCTGCTTTCGATTTCCGTTTCCTGTGTCCAGTAATAGTATAACTCCGATTGGGAAACGAACTGCAGCAGGCTGTCCCCCGGTTCACTGAGCGCACCTGGTCGGTTTTTATATGCATCAGCAAACAGAGGGGCAACGAAAAACTTGAATGAGCCGTCAGAGGGGAAAAGATCTTCATACAAGTCGATTTGCCGGTTTTCATAAGCGTCGATAAGCTGATTGATTATGCCCTGTGGCGTGGAGCGTGGTAGTTCGACATCGAGATTGACCGGAATACCCGTGGGGGGAAAAAACGGATTACGGCATGTTAGACCAAAGACACAGAGAGCAACGGCAGAAAACACTCGCAGGTTCACGGCTTACTCCGTCCTCGAGAAAAACGGGTCCGTTTCCGGCTCATCTACCCAGAAGGCTATATGCCAGATATTGTCCGACCGGACAATGATGAACCTGCTGATACCGGAAAACGTGGTGCTCCCGCTCTGTATGGTATAACTTACATCACTCAGGGTAATGGTATCCTGTGTACGAAGGAAATCGCCCGTATTGCTCCATGTCACTGCAGCGTCAGAAAAAAGTTTCTGCTGCTGCTGCAGATGGTTGATGAATTCATTTTTATCATAATCGACATCGGCCAGATGAGCATTGACATATCTGAACTGATCGTCGAACAGCTCATACCAGTCGAGTTTGGAAAATTTTTCACCCGAACTCGCAATCAGTGCCGCAAAATTGAAATAATCGTTAGTTCCGGTTCCCTCAACTGCGGGATCTTCAAAATCATTTCTCGGAGTGAACAGACCGCACCCGACAAGCCCTGAACAAACCACAATTAAATATACCAGCCGTCGCATTTTTCCTCCACCGCTGAACATGCCTAAAATACCATCTGGAGTGAAAGCAGGAAATCCCAGTTTTTGTCGAGACTGAAGCGGTATTCATCGCGGGTTCTGATAATCCTTCTGAGTCGCGTTGAAAGCAGAAACCGCGACGACTGCCATTTAAAGGTACAATAGGGTTCAATATTGTATCCCATATCAAGCTCACTTACGACATATTCCGCTTCACCCGTATTCTGGTCCCGTTTCCAATGACGCTGAAATACATCATGCAGCAGGGTGCCTACCGTCAATTTTCCCCGCTCCCATAGTGATTCCAATGCGAAGTCAAGCCAGTATTGAGTATTCTTCTGTTCAATTGCGTAAAATTCATGGTCAACACTCGGGGTATCGGTCCAGTAATCTCTCCCGTACCAGTAACCGTCGTCATGATACATTTCAACCCATTTCCCGGTTATCTGCAGACGGTTTTCCATGAGTATCATCTTTCCGGACAACGTGGAATTTACGTCCCGGGCGTAGGGCGGCAGATTGACCGCATAGCGCATTTCCGAAACTTCGGCGTCACTATAGATATTTTCTCTTATTGTAAACGGTCCGGCGGAAAGCCCCATGTCAATCCCGAGGCGATACTCATTTATCATTTTGCTCTCGGCGCTCTGTTTTTCGCTGAAATAATAGTGATATATTTTTCCGTACTGTCCATACAGCTCAAAAAAATTAAGCGTATCCCGTTCATATCGCAATGACAGTGCGTTATTTATCTGAACGCGGTCGAATTCGTTGCGGTTGAATTTTCCGTCGAGTGTTTTATCGTATTGCTTGGAATCCTTTGATGCATTAAGATGATAGGTGGCACTCATTCCCCAGGGAAGCGCTATTTTCACCCTGTTTCCCGTTCGCACCAGAGTTGAGTGGTGATCACTCTGATTGATTATCATTGCCATGCTGTCGGCGGCTGAAAGAGCGGTGCCTGTCGAGAAATCGCGTCTGAATAACCAGTTTTCAAACTCACGTCCGAACACAATACCGCCACTATACGACAGTCTGCGAAGAGAATCGGTTGTCGCCATAACCCCGAATTGATTGCCCGTTCTCATCTGATCATCAAGCGATGCAGCGTTTTCGGGGTAAGCAATGGAATTCAAATAGTAACGGTAATACAACCGTGGAGCGATACCGAACCGCTGTACCATCTTCACACCGGCCGCACCGGAAAACGAGTGGTTGATTCGCCATGATGTATTGCTGTAAAACGATTTCCCCTCATATTCACCCAGGTAAAGTTCCTTACCATTCGTCAGTGAATCACCCATGTGAAAAAACAGTGAATCGCCCAAATGCGGCAGAACCCGGCAGTGGCGTGCCGATGCGGTCATAAGCCCCAGATTACTGCCATCGAGCGAACGGCCGTCAGCGTTTATTCCGACGTATAATGGAATATCATTTATTGTCGAACGGGGATTGCCTACTGAAACGGATCCATATACTCCGGGATTCCCGTGAAGAACTCCCTGCGATACCGCACGAAGCGATTGAACGGTATCACTCCACCCGTACCCGTATAAACCGCCACGAACCGTATAGGGTACCGAAAAAAGGGTGTGCTTCACCACCGGACCGATATCCGCATTCGATTCCAGTATTCCCCCCGAAGGAAATTTTCGGTAGGACAGTACTGGAGACCAGTCTATCCCTGCGTCCAGTCCACTTGTCAGCACATCACTATAAATCAGCATTCCCGTAAAGTCAGTATACTGAATACTGCTGCGGGAACTTACCTGTTCGAGACCGTAATCGGCAATCTGCGTCAGGGTTCCCTCTTTGAACCGGCGCTGCCAGTCAAGACGATTGCGTGTTTTGAAAGTCTGGTACATCGAAGTGGTACTCAAAAGCGAAACTGATGAACCCGCATTGTCTCCTGTCTCAGCATTCTCCTCGGCCTCGGGAACATTCAAATCTCCGGGCCACAAATTCGTCTGTGCATATCCCGTAATCGCCGCCAGCATAATGACTACCGCCGGAAGACAAGCGGCAGCAGCCCTGCTTCCGGAAATTTCACCTGAAGGAGAGCATGCAGGTTTACCCCGCAACAGAAGTGAGACATTCTGTATCATTGAGTAAAGAAACAGTATCGGACGAAGCGGAATCATAGACGCCGGTACAGCTCCAGCCAGGCAGCGGCATCCAGATCTTCGGCACGGACATCTTCCGCATGTATCGACGAGAGCGCCACTCGAACAGTCTCCTTTTCCGCTCCGTCGGCGGCAAGTGCATTCACCAGTTTTTTCCGGCGCTGCCGGAAACCTCTGCTTACCAGTTCAAAAAACGGTTCCCACCGTTCACGAGGCAGTTTACTTTCAATTTCTTTTTCGATGACGATCCGGAATACCGATGAATCGACATTCGGACGAGGGAAAAAAGCACCGGGCGGCACATGAAACAGCAGACGCGGGGTTCCGAAAAACGAGCAGAATACCGACAGAAAACCGTTACGTTTCGTGTGCGGACCGGCAACGATGCGTTCAGCCACTTCACGCTGTACCATAAACGTGCACGAGAGAATACGGTTGCCGTAGCAGAGTGTTTTCCTGATGATATGAGCACCTATCACATACGGCAGATTCCCGACGACATGCAACGGAAAACCCGCCCGTGCGAAATCAAATTTCAGAATGTCCGCATGATGAAGCGTATAACCGCCGATGCAGAGTTTTTTTTGAACGGCTTCAATTGCCGCCGAATCAATCTCCACAAGGTGAAAAGACGGAAAACGTTCATATAAAAATATACTCAATGCACCCTGCCCCGGCCCTATTTCCAGAACGTTATCACTGGCCTCCGCAGGTACCGATTCGGCAATCCTCCGGGCATATGCTGGAGCGGTGAGGAAATGCTGACCCAGATGTTTTTTAGGTTTCATTGTCAATGTTCCGTCATCATGGCATAATCTATCATACCGGTGTCTGATCAACTGGTACCCGAAACAATCGATTTCGTTGAGATTCAATTACTTCGGGAGCGTTTTCATCAGGTTTTCCATCACTTTCATCGAGACACCAATTAAATTTAGTAGATAGGAGATCAATCATGAATTATCCGATATTACTCATCTGTGCTGCAGTAATTTTTCTTACCGTCGGTTGCAAAGAAAAACCTTCGGAAAATACCGGCACCACCTCAGGAAACACGCTGGTTGCAGGCAGTAAAGAAAAAACCGAACAACAGAAACCGGTTCCATTCACTCCTCCGGCAGACAGTGCGATTTCCGTCGATCAGATGATGGCATGGAGTACCTGTAATCCTTTGCTTGATTCATTGACCTTCCGATACGCGGACTCCTTCAAGACCGAAGACCCTGCTGCCCTGCTCAGGTACCAGGAAGACTTTATAACGGCACAGGACAGAATATGCGTGCGAGCAGGACTTCCCGGCGGTTATCATGAGTATAAATGGGTACTTCAGAATATGGGTCTCGATAAAAACCGCGCCATTCTGGAATCGGCACATGCGCAATCCTTCTAACCGGCTGCAGGCATTATATAATGACCATGGAAATCACTATAGAGCCGGTCAGAAAAACAGTCCACCATAAACCGCACCGGAAGAACGCCCACGCTTATCAAGCAGATCGACTGCCGCCTGGGCATGCAGTTCGAACCGTCCGAAAACATTGAAATTCCAGTACAATACCGGTTGAAGGTACCATTCGGTTCCAGGACCGAGATACTGCTTTGTCTTTGAGTCGTAATACAAGGAGCTGTCAACAATCCCCGGCTGCTGAAACACATCGGTAATGCTCCCCCCACGCACCGTATGGTTCCAGGCGACATGGCGAAGCCCGATACCTGCTTCATGCAACCGGTCAAGCTGCATTAGCACCGCAACGACGGCTCCCTGGGAATTGGGACCGAGCGGTGATCCGAGTCCGGTGTTGAAGTGGGAATACCGGTGACTCCCGCCGCTGAAATGAGTATACACCCACGGCTCCACCCGTGAATACTCAGCCTGCACGGTCAGATCCCGCCCCGCTGCCCTGCCGAAGTAACTCCCGCCAAGGGTCAACCCCCATTTGTTACCCCAGTCGTCACTCAGAAGCTTCCAGGGCGCGAGCATGTCATCGAGAAAGAATTCACCGTACCAGTTCCACCGGTCGGGAAAGCAGAGCATGAAATCGATGGAGACCGCGGCGTTGTCCCGGTCTCCGGCATAATGTTCCACGAACTTGAACGGCAGAAACGGTATGCAATAAACCCATTCAAGTCCGCGGTCGTCCTGTATGTAGGCATCGGCAACCAGATCCGTATCGCTACGGGGCTCTTCGGTGGTCGTGTTGCCGTAGATGATGACTTCGTTTATACCGAGATGGATACGACGTTTCCAAAGATCGGTACTCAGCCGGTGCGTGAAGAGATATTTCCTTTTGTCTTTCTGGACCTTAAGCACGCCGATGACATGCGAATAGGAGATCACGTCGAGATCGAGCATCCCGCGGAAATAGGTGATCGGCGGCGCTTCGCCCGAGAGGGTTAGCGGGAAAAAACGTGCCGGGCCGCTCCGCAGGCGGTCAATCGCGGTTTCGAGATCGATCGGTCCGGCCGTGTACCGTATACCGCCGAAGGGAAGATCCGACGAACGGGCGCTGCTGCTTTCGGTATCTCTTCCGTAAAGATTATGCGCCACCCCCTCCCAGGGCTGGTAACCGCTTTTCGAGAACAGCGTGTCATTACGGTATTCGGTCCAGACCCCTATACCGCTGTAGAAGGAGAGATCTCCCAGATTTCCCGCGATCGAAGGACGCAGGATTCCTTTGACCCCCACGGTTAAGCTGTCGCTCCAGCCGGGACGGACATCACCGAGCAGCTGACAGTTGACTTTCAGGTGAAGATCACGGGCGGGATTTCTCCCCGTGTACCGGAACAACGCCTTACCTGTACCAAATCGCTCTTCGGCCCGAAGCAGTAATTGCCGTTCCTCGGGAGAAAGCATCTGCTCACCCTTAAGGGAATCGGCGAGCATGATGAATGGTTCAATATCCCGGTATGAATACGGCTGTATAAACCAGCGAGCCGGCAGTTCGATACCGTTCCGGGCGACAATCCGCTGAAGAAGTCGGTCAAGATCGGTACCAACCGGAAGATTGGGATCAAATCCGGCATGAATGAAGCCGACCATTACCCAAAAGGTAAGGATCAACCAACGGTATAGGAGAAATCTGGTCACGATAGGTAAAATAATACCTGAACCGGCGATTTTTACCTAAAAGAATTCTTGAATTGTTCCATCTCACTCCTTCAGTGCATGCATGTATGCCCCTCTCTCCCGCTCGGCTGGATGGAGAGGGGAATCGGAAGTGAGGCGGGAACTACCGGAACCCAAAAAAATTGTCAATCCGTTTTTATTTGTATTGACAATTCGTTGAATTCGGAGATCAGTATTTCTCTTTGCGGCACTTCTGCCGGATTCCGGAGATAAATTTCATGTTCTTTTTTATGTGTGGAATTTCATAGTATTCCTTCGGCAGACGCTTTGCCAGAATGAGCTTCGCCGCCGCGCACGCCTCTTTTTTATTGCCATACTCGTAATTGCCCTGCACGAGTACCGTATAACCGGCAACCAGATCCGACCAGTTGACCGGTGCCCTCTTCTCGGTCAGCACGATCAGGCGCTTCGCATCCCGCAACGCTTCCTTGTACCTCCCGGTCCAGAGCGCCACCAGCGCCTTGATCCTGAGAAAAATGGTATTGTCGGGAAACTCGTCGAGAACCGATTGTGCGATGGAATCCGCGCGTTTAAAATTATCCCGTTCGATCAGTATCCAGCAGAGTGAATTTTTCGCCGCGTAATTATAGGGGAATTCAGCATTGAGTGCCCTGATAATCGCTTCGAGCCCTTCTTCCTCCTTGTCATTCACAAACGGCAGCCATTTGAGACTGGTACTGAGATAATAATTGAAAATACCGAGACCGAGATCCGCGGCAAAGAAGGTTGAATCCCGGCTCTTAACCTCCTTGAGCATACCGACCGAAGCAATGGCATTTTTAACGCCATCGAACCAGTTGCCGGTTTTCGCCTGCATCACACTGATGCCCCCGTAAACATTGGCGCAATAAAACAGGCAGGTGGTTGAATCGGCACCTTTGAGTACTTTGAGACGGTTTTCGAACAGTTCGCGGAGGTTTTCAGCCATCTTCTGGAACGATTTGTTTTCGAGGATGTAGGATTCATAATCGAGTATACGCGTCTGTTCCGTTGCAAACAGCAGATACTGTGCTTTGAGATCGAGCGGTTGCCGTTTGAGATGAGCGGTAAGCGAAGCAGACGCGTTTTTATAGTCCTGTCGGATAAGATAGAGCATTGCTGAATTATAGATACCGGTCGACTCTATCGGGGAATATGCCTGCAGTGGATTACAAATACAGAGAATTATAGCGGTTAAAACGGTTCTCATCGTTAAAATCTATTCGTTTTTGTAAGTTAGTGAATTGGAGGGTTCAAGTATTGGAGAGTGTATGAGAAGAAAAAGCTCATCAATCCATCAACCCATCACTATCAATTTTAGTGCGCGTCTTACAAAATAATCAACCAAAATAACTGCCCGACTTCATCCCGGGCAACAAGTTCTCTTTCCGTTGTGTTTTTTAGAAAAAATTTCGGCAACGATATCCATAAAAGCTGCAAACGGACTGTTTCCGTTGTGATTTAAAGCAACCGACCGGGATAACTGATCTCCATCCCGCCCCGGTGCACGATAAATCAGAGATACGTGTTGTATATTTTATTTATTATGAAAAAAAGTACGGGTAACACTCCGGATATCCACCAGTCGATATCCCCTAAACCGAGAATTGCCGCGCATTTCGGTAGAAAGGTTTCACATTACGGAAAATACGCGATCATACAGCAGAAACTACTCGATAATCTGCTGCCATCGATTCTGAAATACGGCACACCCGGAAGACCGTGGGCGGATTTCGGGTGCGGTAACGGTGATCTTGAAAAAAAGCTGCTTCAGAACGGCTGGTACGGTTCCATGACCGGTATCGACATCGCATTCGATTCACTGCACTTCTGCATAAAAAAACTTTCATCGGAAACAAAATGGTGCTGCGCCGATGCGGAACAGCCACCCTTCAGACCCGCGACATTCGAAGGACTTGTTGCTGCCTCGATGATACAGTGGACCTCCCGACCGGACCTCACCATCACGACACTCGCCTCACTTATCGAACCGGGAGGATACTTCGTTTTTTCACTCTTCACCGAAGATGCATTCAGGGAACTGTACGAAACCAGAAAACGACATAATCTCCCCATTCCCGCTGCTCTCTATCGGGAAGAGATGGTGGAACCGATCCTGCACCGGCTCGAGCTGACACCGCTTACGATTGTTCCTTTTTCGGAAACCGTGTATTTTTCTTCGGCACGGGAGCTGCTGAGGCATCTCAGTTCGATCGGAAGTACCGGTACCTCATCTCGTCCGCTGACCCGCCGGAATCTGCAGAAGTTTTGCGATGACCTCGAAAACGGTTTCGGTACCGACAAGGGAGTTCCGCTCACCTACAAAGCGCTTTTCGGAGCGGCACGGAAAGGAGAAGGATGATGTCACTTAAAGGCTTTTTCGTAACGGGAACGGATACGGGAATCGGAAAGACACATGTTTCCCGACTCCTCGCCGACTGTTTTTCGGATAGACATGCGACAACCTATATGAAACCGGTACAAACCGGCTGCACCCGCAACAGTACCGGAGAGATCCGTGCTCCCGACTACGATTACGTGATGTGCGGCAGTTCCCGGATGAACGGTACCTATGAACAGCATGTTCCCTACTGTTTCGAACCGTCCTGTTCGCCGCACCTCGCTGCATCGCTCGCCGGAACTTCAATCGATCTCGATCTGATAAAAACAAATCTGGATATCATTTCCACCAGTATGCGGACCGTCATCGTCGAAGGGGCGGGAGGAGTACTTGTACCTCTGAGTGATACCGTGTATATTCTTGACCTCATCATGTACCTGCAGTTGCCCGTGCTTCTGGTAACCACTCCACGTCTGGGAACCCTCAATCACACCTTTCTTACCCTGCGGATTCTGCAGGAGTGCAGTGCCGCAATTGCCGGTATCGTATTCAACAACGTCGGTAACGAAATGCCGTCACCGATCTACAATGACAATCGTCGCATGATCCGGGAACGGACGAAGTCGGTCCCGTTTCTCGAACTACCGTTCGGCAAACCGGATCCGCATGCGCTCAAGGAGTTCTGTGATGCTATCGAACAGCGGTCTTGATCACATCTGGCTACCGTTTACCTCCTGGCGGGACAGTATCGATTATCCGCCGCTGGTGATTCGACGCGCCGCAGGTATTCACCTGTACGATCAGTACGATACCAGCTACATCGATGCGACCGGTTCATGGTGGGTAAGCCTGTTCGGCCACAATCACCCGCATATCACGAGTGCGGTCAGGCAGCAGCTCGACCGGCTCGAACACGTGATGATGGCAGGATGTATCGCCGAACCCACTATCAGACTTTCCGGACTGCTCTCGGCGATGCTCCCCCGAAAACTTGACAAACTGTTCTTTTCCGATAACGGTTCCACCTCGGTCGAAGTCGCGATGAAAATTGCGCTGCAGTATCACCGGCAGACGGGAAACGACCGGCGGCGCCAGTTTATCGGTCTCGGTGGCGGGTATCACGGCGATACGCTCGGTGCGATGTCGGTGGGAAGCATCCCACAGTATCATGCGCTGTTTCACGAGACCTTTAAACAAGGATTCTTTACCGATCCTCCCAGCTGTTACCGGTGCCCCTGCGGCAAGGCACCGTCCGACTGCGCCGCGCAATGTATGAATTCGCTTGAAACACTTTGTGACGCACACGGAGACGAGGTCGCGGCAGTCATCTTTGAACCGATGGTGCAGGGTGCCGTCGGCATGCGCATCTATCCGCCGGTCGTGCTGAAACGGATTTTCGAACTCTGCGAACGGCACCATATCCTCACCATCGCCGATGAAGTCGCCATGGGTTTCGGACGCACGGGAACGCTCTTCGCCTGCAACCACGCCGGAGTGGTCCCCGACATCATGTGTCTTGCCAAAGGGCTGACCGCCGGATTTCTGCCGCTGGCGATCACCGCGGTTACCGCGACTATTTTCGAAGCGTTCAAAGGTGATGCGCATTCGGGAAAAACCTTCGAACACGGTCACACGTTCACCGGGAATGCACTCGCCTGCGCAGCCGGCTGCGCTACACTGGAACTGATGAATGAGATGAACATTCCGGAATCACTAACTTTATTGTCAGCGCAGCTCACCCGGCATCTGCAGAGCTTCGCCGGATACGATATTGTCGGAGATATCCGGTGCCTGGGAACGGTAGGGGCCCTGGAGCTGGTTGCCGACCGTAAAACGAAACAACGCCTCGATCCGCAGCGACGTATCCCGTTTCTCATCTGTCGAAACGCGCTCAAACGCGGAGTGCTGCTCCGTCCGCTTGGAGACGTGATCTACTTCATGCTCCCCTACATTACCACTCCTGAACAACTCGACTTCATTATGTCGGTTACCCATGAAGCTTTTACGGAAACACTCGATGGCATCGACTCCGCTGCTTGATCGCATATCCCGCGAATTGGATAAGCGCCGGCTGGAAGGACGGTTCCGTTTCACCGCGCCTTTTCAACCCGACGACGGGATCATCGACTGTTCCACCAACAGTTATCTCGGTCTTCATGCGAACAGGGAGGTCGCGAGTGAAGCTGCAAGACTCGCAAACGGTAAACTGAACGGAAGCGGTGCGTCGCGTCTGGTGGCGACCGCATCTGAACTCTACAACGAACTCGAACGGGAAATAGCCGACTGGGAGGACACCGAAGCGGCGCTCGTGTTCACCAGCGGGTATACGACGAACGTCGGTATTCTGCAGGCGCTCTGCACCCGTTCAACCGAAGTCTTTTCCGACCGGCTCAACCATGCCTCGCTGTATGACGGTATCCGTCTTGCCGGATGCAGGCTGAACAGGTACCGGCATGGTGACATGGCCGACCTGCGGAAGCGTCTTGCAGCTTCCGATTCAACCGAAAAACTCATCGTCACCGATACCGTTTTCAGTATGGACGGTGATCGCGCACCCCTGGAGGACATCGCACAGCTCGCACAGACGCATGGTGCGATGGTGATGGTCGACGAGGCCCACGCCACCGGCATGTTCGGCGAGTGCGGGAGCGGGCTTGTCGAAGCGACCGGCACCGCCGCCGCTATAAACGTACGGATGGGCACACTGAGCAAAGCGATCGCCGGTCTGGGCGGATATATCGCCGTCAGTTCTCTTCTGCGCGATTTTTTTGTCAATTTCAGCCGAAGCCTGATCTATTCCACCGGTCTCCCCCATCCGGTACTCGCTCATAATCTCGCCGCGATCCGCCATATCAGAAACCGTCCGGATACTGCTTCACGGGTTCTGCAGACATCGGTCCTGCTGCGCGACGATCTGAAAGCACTCGGCTTCGATACCCGTCCGAGTACCACACAGATCATCCCCTGTATCACGGGTGATGATCATAAAGCGGTAGCACTTTCGGAATACCTGCGCGACCGAGGAATTATCGCGCCCGCCATCCGGCCGCCTACCGTCCCCGCGGGAACCGCCCGTATACGGTTCTCCTGGTCGACGCTGCACACCAACGATGACCGGCTCCGTATTGTCGAGGGTCTCAGGAAATGGAAACAGCGTCATGAATAGTACATGGACAGTACTTGGCGGTTGGGGAATCAGCCCCGATATCCTGCGGCCTGTCTTCGGCCCGCAATCCACCTATATTGACGTGAATGAACTGGCGGCACGAATCTGCAGCAACGGCCTGCTCGCCGCCGACTGGAAACTGCAGCTGTCCGATCACCTGCAACCGCATCTGCACGATACCCGGTTTCTCGCCGGCTGGTCGACCGGGGCAATACTCGCTCTCGGTTGCGCTCCGCTCCTGTCGCTTGACGGGCTGGCACTCATCAGTGCAACCCCTTCGTTCTGCCGCACGGGAAATTATCCGTTCGGTATCCGCTCACGGATGCTTCATGCGATGCGAGCCAAACTGGCGACTGACACCGCCACCGTACTGGATGACTTCCGGCAACAGTGCGGTCTCGTGTCGGACCTGCCGACGGATATACCCTGGACACCGGCAGCTCTGCAGGCCGGACTTGATCTGCTTGAATTCATAACCCTTGACACAGTCGATACATTGCCGTGTGAACCGCTGCTCATTCACGGCACCCGTGACACGGTCATTCCCGTTGCGGCGGGAAATTTTCTTCATCAGACACTCGGCGGAACCATGCTGCATCTTGATGCGCCACATGCGTGCTTCACCGGAAACGAATCCGCTATTACCACTCAAATCGAAACTTATCTGCAAAGGAATACACCATGAATCTCTTTGAAACAGCCGCGCGGCTCTATGAACGCTCCTGTGCCGGGCAGATTGACTCCGGCGATCTCGACACGATTATCGCCTGGCCGAATGATGATCTTCCCGTACTCTTCGGCGCTACCGACATGGTGCGCCGGAAATTCCACGGAAACCGTGTCGATCCCTGTTCACTCATGAATGTCAAATCGGGTGCCTGCAGTGAAGACTGCGCCTTCTGTGCCCAGTCGTCGCACAGCGATACCGGTGTCGACGTCACCAAACTTGCCGATGCGGCTGCAATCAGGGAAAAACTGGCGTATGCCAAAAGCCGCAATCTTCCCTTCTGCGTGGTATCAAGCGGCAGGAGACTCACTCCGACACAGATCACCTCCATCTGCGATGCACTCAACGGAGAAGATGGTGAAAAACACGCCTCGCTCGGGATTCTCGATGACGACGCCTTTGCGCAATTGCGCGATGCAGGCGTTGTCTGTTACAACCACAATCTCGAAGCGAGCAGAAACTTCTTTCCCACGATCGTCTCCACACACCGCCGTGAAGACCGTGTCGCCACTGTCAAACGGGCGAAAGCAGCCGGACTCAAGGTCTGCTGCGGCGGTATTTTCGGAATCGGCGAGAGCTGGAAAGACCGTAAGGATTTCGCCCTCGAACTCAGGGCTCTCGATGTCGACACCGTACCGATTAATTTCTTTAATCCCGTCCCGGGCACCCGAATCGCCCCACCGAAGGAAACTCCCCTTGATTTTCTCAAAATCGTCGCACTGTTCCGACTTGCCCTGCCGACGAAACCCGTCAAGGTATGCGGCGGCCGTGAGCTGCATCTGGGCGGACTGCAGGCGCTCATGTTTCATGCAGGTGCCAACGGTTACGTGTCGGGCGGGTATCTCACAACCCAGGGAGCGGGAATTGACGCTGATGACGGAATGATCGCGTCAATGGGGCTGGTGAAAAAAGACCTCTCCCACTTCGAGTAGCCACAGCGCATGCCTCTCCCGGAGTGAGGGGGGAACCGGGAACTGCAGTAACTTGACATTTTCCCCCTCTCTGATAGAACGGATGCATATGAGTTCTTCAGTTTACCTAGAAATTCTCCGTTCGAAGAGAACTACCGTTTATAACAACTTCCACGTAAATGACACCCCAATTGAATAGTCGAATCCCCGTGACAGATACGTTTCCCATAATTCATTCGACCTCAACCGTTCCCAATCCCTGTTGCTGCTCCAGGTGAGCGATGCATTCAGACTGAATGCTAACGGTGAACGGTGTATTTCCGGCGGTCTGCAGAGACAGTATTTTACTTGCGTAACAGATCAGGATTGCTAGGCAGGAGATC
>JAFGHA010000237.1 GCA_016930275.1 Chitinispirillaceae bacterium | reverse complement strand
TTTTTCTTTGCCGGGGCTTTTTTCTTTGCCGGGGCTTTTTTCTTTGCCGGGGCTTTCTTCTTTGCCGGGGCTTTCTTGGCTGCCGGGGCTTTCTTGGCTGCTGCTTTTTTTGCTACCACTTAACGACCTCCTTGAAAAGGTATATGGTTAAAATCGATGGCGTTTATCCTTTGTTATCTTTCAGGATATTTCGCCGATTATAAATTATATTCTCCTTTGTTTAGCTTCGGTATTTTTCGTTTCTAGTCTCTTTATAATAATATGCTGTTCCTTTGACCGTGTCAATAAATTTTTTTAGCAGTTCATTCGACACATCAATCAAAGTTCGCAATTACCTCTCGCGTGCCATGCTCTTTTGTGATGATCGAAACCGCCTCCGCGGGATCATCGGTTATTTTCAGCAGCTTCAGATCATCCTTGTCGATATAACTGTTCCCGTCAAGTGATGCGGTGATCCATTCAACCAACCCCTGCCAGAACGGCGATCCCATCATCACGAGCGGCATCCGGGCCACCTTGCAGGTCTGAATAAGCGTCAGCGTTTCGAACATTTCATCCAGCGTGCCGAATCCACCCGGCATGACGATGACGCCGGAGGTGTATTTGAGAAACATGACCTTTCTTGAAAAGAAATGCCGGAAATTGATGAGTACCTTCACGAAAGGATTCGGTTTCTGTTCATACGGTAACTGAATATTCAACCCGACCGACTTGCCTCCCGCGAGAACGGCCCCCTCATTCGCAGCTTCCATAATTCCCGGTCCGCCACCGGTAATGATACCGAATCCCGCTTTAACCGCCTGCTGAGCGGTCTCCACCGTCATCCGGTAGTAGGGATCATCCTTCGGTGTCCGGGCTGATCCGAAAATGGTTATGCAGGGACCGATGCTCGACAGAGTCTCGAACCCCTCCACAAACTCCGCCATTATCCTGAAGACACGCCAGGTATCATCTTTGCCGACCGATCCCGTACTTCGATTTGTCATACTGGGCAATCCTTTACTGTTAATGGTGCTATCGTATATGGTTCACCGTTCATCCACGATAGTATATTATGCTATTAAGTTTCGTTCCACTGCAGCAGAAAAAATAGTATGGATACTTTTTCTCTGGAACCGGTTTTCGATAAAATACGTCGTGTGCATACCGATCCGCCTCATGAACTGATCGCAATCGACACGGCGGCGCAACGACTTCACTTCATCGGCGGGAATTTTATCCGTCAATCATTCACCGTTTCCACATCACGCTTCGGTATCGGCAACCGGGAAGGTTCCAACATGACACCGCTCGGATTGCACCGTGTGATTGAAAAAATCGGTTCAGGAGCGCCGCCGGGCCGTATTTTCCGTGACCGCCTCGATACCGGTATCGACTGGCATCCGGGTTTAACCGAAGACAACCTGATTCTCACCCGTATTATCCGTCTCGAGGGGCTCGAGGATGGTATCAACCGGGGTTCCGGTATCGACACCTACGGACGATACATTTATATTCATGGTACCAATCGGGAAGATCAGATCGGTACACCGCTTTCCCACGGTTGCATCTGTATGACCAACCATGATATCATCGAACTGTTCGACATGACGACGGAGGGAACACTTGTCTTTATCGATTGATGGGCACACTATTACTTCAGTTCATTTTGTCGGTATACTCGGCAGCGGAATGAGCGCGATCGCCCAGTTTCTCGCATGGCAGAATATTGCAGTAAGCGGCAGCGACCGATCGCTCGGCAAACCGGAAACACTGCACACGGCAACACTTCTGAGAAACGCGGGATGCAGGCTTTTTCACCAGGATGGTACGGGCATTTCCGATACAACCGAGGTACTCTGTGTTTCAACGGCCATTGAATCCGACAATCCGGATATCGCAGCAGCTAGTAAACGTTCCCTGCCGGTGCTGCATCGTTCCGATATCCTGGCAGCCATTGTAAAAACGCATCGGACAATTGCCGTTGCAGGTACCAGTGGAAAATCAACCGTGACGGCAATGATTTTCGAATTTCTTACCGCATGCGGGAAATCACCATCACTTATTTCGGGAGCAGGGCTCAAACGGCTTGAACGGCAGGATCTGATCGGCAACGCGTTCCATGGCACATCGGATATCCTGGTGATCGAAGCGGACGAAAGCGACGGCACTCTGGTGAAGTACCATCCCGATCTGAGTGTGTTTCTGAATCTTTCAAAAGATCACAAACCTGTTTCTGAAGTCAAGGAACTCTTCCGGCGGTTGGCCGAACAATCCGCCTGGTCTCTCAGGAATGCCGACGATCCGCCTCTTGACGACCTCACCACACGGCAGACGTTTGCCCTGAATGTCTCGGGAGACTGGCGTCCCGACAGCTACACACTCAGAGCAGACGGCGGTACACTCGTTAAAGATGAAACTTCTTATTTTCTGCCTTGTATCGGTCAGCACAACCTCTCCAACTGTGCGGCAGCTCTCGCCGTCGCAGAGCATTACGGATGCACCCCGGAACAACTGCAACAGGCAACCGGCACCTTCGAAGGAGTCGCCCGGAGATTTGCCATCACACGAACCGGAACCGGCATCACGGTCGTCGACGACTTCGCGCACAATCCCGAAAAAATACGCTCAGCCGTCACCGCTGCCCGGTCGATATCGTCAAGAATCATCGCCGTCTATCAGCCGCATGGATTCGGTCCCACACGGTTTCTCAGAGATGAATACCGCAACCTTTTCGGTTCATTGTTTAAAGAAAACGACGTTCTGATTCTTCTGCCGATCTATTACGCGGGCGGAACCGCCGTCAAGGACATCTCCTCTGCCGATCTGAAAAACGATCTCGGCGGCAGCATTACCCCCTTTACCGTTCACACCCCAGAGCGACGTGATGACGCAGTAGAACTGATCTACGGCACAGTCGCTTCCGGTGATTGTGTACTTGTAATGGGAGCGCGTGATCCGTCGCTGCCGTTGTTTGTGAAGGAAATAGTAAACCGGCTGGATCGAGACGACCATAACCGGTAAAGATATCCCCTGGCACATTCTCGGGGAGGCAAGTAACTTCTTCTGTTTTCTCCCGAATCTGACGGAAATCACAAGGACTGTTGTGCGATATTCGCCACCTTTACGAACTGACGATTTCCCGCTTTAACGCGGACGATTACCGTTTGAGAATAAATTCCATTCAAGCCAATTTTCAACTGGTTGTCTGCATTCGCCATGGAAATCATTTCCTTTTTCAGTATTCTTCCGGAAAGTGAAAGAACGGTAACCTCGACAGTGCCCTTATTTGCCATCGGGGAATTCTCGAATGAAATGAAAAGGATGCCATTGTATACCTTTACCACCATGCCGGAAAAAACATCAATCTCACTTTTATGGTAATTGACCTCAAGAGGAATGTTGTATTCGTTCTCAATGAAAATCTGCGTCTGATATTCTTCCTCCAGATCTTCGTCCGCTGCAAAGATATCCTCCTTTTCAAGTAACGGAACTCCACTCTCAGCATATTCATCCTGCAGTTCCTTGGATAATGTATCCTCTTCAAGTGCCAGTAGTGCGAAAAGCGTATCAACATAACCGAATGCAGCAGCGAATGAATTCGGTAACTTCGTATCGAGCGAAATGATATTTCCCGATGCCGCAGCAATACAAGCCGCCAGTCTGGTTTCACCATGATGAATAATAACCGGTTCCACTTTTTTCAGAAACAATTCGCCATTCAGATAAACATGCCATTCGATCTGTTTTTCAATCTGTTTTGAGCTGAATACACCGATAGTTTTTTTCCAGTACAGTGAATCGGATAAAAAATCGACATCTGATACATACGCTGTTTTAACTCCGGTACTGCATATTTCCGTCCCGTTTGAAACCAGTGCGTAAACTTCCAGCTCACCTTCAAGTTCGTTATCCTCATTTACAGGAAGTTCCTCTTTAACGGAATTGAGCAGTTTTCCCACGGCAAAGTTACTGATCACGGCCAGCTCCCCCTCATGTTCTCCCAAAGTATAACGGGAGATATTCAGCACCGTCGCGTCATCAGTCAGTGTACATTTACCAGGTATAATGAACCTGTAGGAATCAGGGCCATACCCTCGGGCGACACTGGCTCCTGTTGTAAAAACAACGGAATCATCCTCTACTTCCTTTCTCGTTCCATCATAGCTCAAGGTTGCGAGGCTGCCAATCTCCTCACTCTTTCTCACTATAACGGTTGTCGTATTCGTGAACGGATGAGGATAGCCCATGTATTCGGGAACATTCCGGTTTCCTCTGGGTACCAGATACCTGAAGCGAACTTTTCTGGTTTGATTCCATACAACAGGGAAAACGGAGATATAATAGTTGTCGGGTCCCCAACCATATTCCAGCAGAACCGGATCATGCGGCGGCGGTGGAATTTCCGCATCTCTATCTACCACCTCTTCGTATTGTTCCCGCGCAATATTTTTATTCTTCAGTTTCGCTTTGAGAATTTCGCCTTTATACCACAACAGCATCCCGACAATAATCGATCCCGGTTCAAGGTTCAGGTTGCCGACTATCTCGAGTGCATCCGAATATTCCTGTGGTTTGGTACCTCCCGGTGCCAGTTCCCATTCCAACTCAACATCAAGGTAATCGTGATAGACGGTTATATCAAATTTTTCATTGGTGATAGAAACCGTACCCGACCATGGTGCTCCCTGCGTCGACTGACTCCGAAACGTACAGTGCTGATCCCCTATGGAATAACCGGAAACAGCAATCAGGAAAATTATTGTGATACACATCCGATGCATCCTGCACCTCCATAGTTTGTGTGATTGGACAATTTAAATATAACCGTCAAAAAAACCGTAAAATCACACACTGCAGGAAAACCGTTTTCTGCCAGAAAACGACAGGTCTGCCAGCGGTATCAGGATTCGCGGAAAATTTTTATCCTTTGTATTAAACCAGGTGACAAGCAGACGATTGTATGCACATAAAGTAAAAGCGGCACCTTTCCGGGTACCGCTTTTACTTTATTTGAAGCAGAACTACTATCAGTCGGTAAATTTGTACATGAACTCTATTTTGCTACTTTCATCGTGATCGACCCGGCAGCGCCATCGATTTGCGATGTAATACGCAGGATAGCGAGTGTACCTTCGGTCGTTTCGACCATAAACACATCGCCTTCAGCAGCGTTGTATGAATTGGCGGTTGCTTTCGAGGCGTCCCAGAGGTCGTCAATTTCTTCTTTTGTATCAACGGCAGCGAACTCATCCGCAGTCATCGACACTTTGTAAAACTTGATGTCGGGCGCATTTGCCCACCCATCAGCGAAGGTATAGTCACTCGCGACTGCCCAGGCTGCAGTTCCGAGCTTCTCGACACTATTGACACCTGAGTAGGCGTAACAAAGATCGATATCCGATACGTTACTGGCGGCTTCGCTCTTTATCATGGCCTTACCGGCATCGATATCAATCGAACTACCGTAATCATTATTCTGATTTGCTCCCGCATTGATGGTAACTTCGGTCACTGGCGTTCCGGTGGAACCACCGCTTACGGAGAAATCAAATTCGGCACTGCTGGTGACTCCGGCGGTCGCGGTAATTTTCAGAATGTAATCTCCCTCGGCAGCCGACGAACTGACCGAAATTTTTATAACATCATTACCTTTGAACTCGATTTTATCCGACGAAGCCGACGAAGGACCTTCGACAGTGATCGTGGATACCGAACCGCCGGTAGCCGTGGTGATCTGATACTTTATCTGCGTGATATCCTCACCCGCGGTTACTTTACCTTCAATATTTTTGAAGGTCCCGGCATCTATTGACCCGATTGCATCCAGCGTGATTGTCGGCGACGTTGACTCAACCGGTCCGAGCAGATCACAACCAACCATTCCCAACCCGACCACCAGTCCTGCGAGTGTCCAACCAAGAAACTTTTTCATACCAACCTCCTGAAAAATGTGATGTGAAAAATATAAATCCGACGTAAGTTATTATCACCAATTCTACTTGAACGAAGAATAAAATACAAACTTTTTCTGATGCAACCGAACGGCAACGTCCTTGAACGATATCGTCCGTATAATCGATCCGTCACTACTTTTTGCGGCCACATCGACCGAATAGGTACCCGGCGTGACCGGAATTCTCACGATCTGTACGGTTTTCGGCAGGAGAAAACAACCACGGATATCCGCCTTTTCAAGCTGATCGGCAAGGATATCGGTACCGATATTGAGCAGCAGATTCGCCGCGGTACTACCGGTTTGGATCTGCGCTTTCGCACGCTGTGCGGCAATAGTACGCAATACCACCCGGACCACCGTCCGCGCAATCGTTTTTCCGCGTGTATCATCGAGGTATTTCTCCGCCTGCTCATCCAGATTGTTGATGATCACGGAGGTGAACGATTCGTTCTTCCCGCTGCAGGTTACCGTAAAATTGCGGGTTTTCGAGGGAATCGTCCGTAATGCCGGAAGTGCGAATTTGACATGAAAGGTTGTTCCGGATGCGGTTTTCTGCCCTTTTTCCGCTTTACGCAGCTCGGCGGGAGGCAGCGCGGGTGCCGGTAGCGTCATTGTCTGTTGCTCACCGTTGCTCCCGGTGTGGTGCACCACCAAAAGCCCGTCCTTCACCCAGGTTCCCCACCACGACTGCTCCTCCAGTATCGGCCCCCTGCCGGCATACCCGATCACGATGATTTCGGTGGTGTTGTTGCCGATACCCTGAAGGCGGTTCGTTCTATCCAGCTCCGGGAGCTTGAGCAGACGGATATCATCTTCCCGGTCATTGATGGCGAACAGGCGACTTGCCCGTGCCGGAAGTCCGACGGGAATCGCAACCGGCCCCTCCTGAAACGCCTTGACCGCGTGAAACAGTGATATCATTGCATCGCTGGTTTCACCGGCAGCGTCATAAGCGATTGACGACAGATAGTGAAACATCCCGTCGGAATCGTACTTCTCGCCGCTGCGGTTTTTCCGCTTCCACTCGTCGAACATCAGCTGCACCTGTCTGGTTTCAACCAGCGCCTCGTCGATATCATCACGGGCAAGGTAGTTGGATGCAAGCAGTTGATGCAGCATGACCAGTTCGTATGGCTTGCTCCGGTAAGGCCGGATATTATCGTTGGTAAGCACCGCCGCGGCTTCATTGGTAATCGACCGTGCGAAGAGATCGTTGAAGATATCCGACGCCTGCTGCAGGTGAACCGTACTCGAGTCATACATACCCGCGTAATGGAAGAGCGCCCCGATATCCATATGGTACAGAAACTGGTTGGCTTTGCCGTAGAGCTTCGGATGTTTTCGGATAATCTCGACAGCGGAGAGAAATTCATTTTCCGCCGTTTTGTTCGCGAGTTTTTCAAGCCGAAGAACACTCCGGGTCGTGCACGAAAAACAGAGCAGTACCGCCATCAGCGGTACCAGTACTGTTTGCAGTTTACGGATCATAAAAGTTAGAATCTGGTTTTCGCCCGTTCAACGTATTTCTTGATTTTCTTTTCGCCGATCCAGACCTTGCGGTTGCTCTCAATCTCGATAAGTTCAAGATTGGTCTGATAGAACACGACCGCCTTCGCTCCTTCCTGATCGACGATGGTATTGAGTGTTCCCACCAGCATCAGGTCGGCCCCGGTCTCTTCACCCATCGATTTCGCGGTCTGCACCGATGCGTTGTCCGCCATATCCGCCTTCTCATCACGGAGCTGCTCGCGTTCGGTTTTCGTGGCGACGAAATCGACTTTGCCGCTGTTGAGCAGCGCACGTTCCATGTCTTTGGTGAAGGTTTCGACACTGATATGTTCATGGCTCTTATTGACCACTTTTCCGATAATAACGGTGGGACGCTTGTTCTGTTCTTCCCACTTGTAGAGCCAGCGCTGACCGAGGCAGTCCTTGATCATCTCTTCGGCGACCAGGCGGGAATCGGTATCGTTCCATTTCCCCGTGAGATCGATCGTGGAATCGCTTTGCACCCGGGATACTTTCGTGGTGCACCCGACCGCCAGAAGCGGGATGATCCATAACAGATTCCTGTAACTTCGTACCATGGGTTCCTCCTTATGTGCGTTGCTTTTATGACGCCGATTCGATTGGCGTTACTATTTAAAATAACTCAGGTAGCAAGATGCCAGAAGTACTATTCGCCGGAGAAATGACCTCCGGTAACTTACCAACTTCTGTTATCGATGTTTTCCGCATTCTGAGCCTGAATTCCCGATTCTGAATACCTGAAGAGTAATCGTAAATATAGCATAATCACCGTTTATAGTGGTACACTACCCCTACTTGCAGAGCACCGCCGACTGCTGTTTTATCCAGGCGGACGCTCTGTTCCGTACATCCTTCGTCGCACCTTCGGGAGTCGAGAAATAATACTGCCTCCGAGATCGCCCCGCATAGAGATCTCCGTCGGCGGAATTCGAGGAAAACTTTTTCGACTGTGTCAATGTTTTCTCCAGCACCTTCATCACCGGTTCCTGCCCCTGCACCGAATTGGTGGTAACTACAATCAGCGCTTTCTGTTTGACGATATAATTAATCTCCAGCGTCGCCGTATATATTTTCACGAAATCGTTTTTCGCCGGATCACCGTTGATCTCCTTGAGATACTCCGACGATGAACTGACGATCGGATCCAGTGAGGCCGGATCAGGAAGCGAACCGACACACTCTTCAAGCAACCGTTCCGTTACCTGAGATTTGCCGTCGGCGGTGGATTGCCCCTGGATAATAGTAATATTCTTGTTCTCGCTTTTCTCTTCGGAAAAACCGGTCGGCGGCAGTGCCGCAAGCAGCAGCAACGGAATAATAACCTTGACCTTGTTCATACCAGACTCCTTCTCATTCGATTGTTCAATTGTAATCGAGTTTTCTTACCTTTTTAAACCGGCTGGAAAACATCAGTCCACACTCCAGACCGATCGTATGTCCCACAGTTTCGGTCAGTATCAGATGATAGGGTATGCGCACCCGCAATGCAACATTATCGGAAAGGTCGATAGTGCATCCACCGTGCGCGGTGATTGACGGACCGAAGTCATCGCCGAAATCGTGCCCCCGGTCGATATACCTTCCTCCCAGACCGATCCCGAAAAACGGACGAATGTCGGAACGGGAAAGCACCGCATCGACACCGAGATCCGCACCGAAATTTTTCCCGGGGAGCATCCATTCGGCATCAAGGAAAAGTGCAACATGATCGCGGATGGAAAAGGTGTTCGGCAATGCAATACTCAGGTAATGAAGCGACGCCTCTTTGAGTTCCTCGTTAAGCGACCGAACGGCCCCTATTCCGATCCCGCCACTGTAGATTTTCAACGGCTTGAGCGGTACCCCGGCTTCGGAAGGATCAGCGGCGAATACCGTCCCCGTAATTACCGCTACCGCAGCGATGAGAAGATATTGTTTCATACTACACTCCGTATGGTTGAAGTAATACTCTGTTTCAGTAGATAGACGCGTGATTCTGCAAAATGCGCTCACCCGTCCTGTTTTATTGTCGTACCCGGGGTTCGGGAGAATTCCAGACGCAACGCCATACCGGCGGACTGCATTCTTCCTCCGATTCCGGTATACCGCCAGGGTATCACTATCCCCGCCCTGATCCCCTTTATCAGATCAAACAGCATTCCCCCTTCAACAGTAAAGCCGGCACCGAATTTCCGATCATATAAGGAATTCTGATCATACAACCAGCCGAACGTTGCCCCTCCGCCGATGAAATAGTATCCTGCCGATGTGGCAAACCGGCGTTCAATACCGATATCCGTAAGAATTATACGGTTTGACGGAATACCGGTGCAGGAGAATGCAAAGAGCCAGCTTCGCCGGAACAGAAGTCCCGTACGAAGGCTGAAAAAAGTTTCCGGTTGCCAATACGTTTCTCCGGACGAAGAATACACGTCCACTCCCCCTCCGCCGTTTATCACCAGACCGATCGGGTTTTCCCGTCCAAGCACGACTGTATCTGAAGGCGGTGGCGGCGGAGGAGGTTGCTCCTCGCCCCCCTTCATCCGGGCTTCCCTGACGAGAGATGCCCTGAATTGCCCGCTCCCGCATCGTTGCGTTTTCTTTCCGCTTATCGAAAACTGATACAAACCGATATCCGTACCACCCCGCGCATTGATAATCGTGAAATCTCCCGAGGGAAACGCAATGAACATCTCGCGCTGCGACTCCTTGTGAAAATCAGCGAACACGCTAATGTAATCCCTGCTCATGATCAGAAACGTCCCGCTGCAGCTTCCATCGACAAGCAGACCACCACGACGCTGTGACAGATCGGTCAGAACGATATCGCCTTCACCGGTGATATTGAAACGGTAAACGGGATGCTGCACAATTCCGGAGGTCAGCATACTGGTCTCGAGTGTTTTACGATAGGCATACTGATATGCTTCGGCCACGGTAACCTTGTTGTCGTTGGAGATATCCGCACTGCCCCGCAAACCGTTGAACAGATGAAACGAAAACAACGATCCTTTCAGTGATTCCGATTCCTGCGCCCGTTCATTGGCGGACGATGAGGCGATCCATACTTCACCCTGTGTCTTCTGCTGCGCGGCGAGGTAAAACGGTTCAGCCCGTTTCCCTCCTTTGAAGGCCATTATTGCACCGCTCTGGCAAGCATCGATGATCACCAGCCTGATTCCCGCCGCAGCATTCGATAACAAATGATGGAGTTCGCTGAATGCCATGTGAGACGAATCGAGTAGAAGCCCCTCACCATCAGCATGGCCGGAGTAGAAAAAAAACAATAAAGCATGCTGCGGATCGGAACCTGCCGCGATACGGTCAATAAATTTTCCGACGGCAGCAGTAAGCGTAGTACTGTCGGGATGAAGCAGCAACTGCAGGTTGCCCTGATCGACACCTGCATATTCCTGAAGCAGATCGGCGAAACGTCTGGCATCCATCTCCGCATACCGGAGATCGTCCACCGTCGGCCCGCCACGATTCTGTCCGACGACGAATGCATAGCGGTAGGCCTGCAGCGGTAAAGCTGCAGCAGCGAGGATTACTACCACACCGATCAGACGGTGCATCCGGTTACTCCTTCCACAAAAGCAGTGTCGAAGTCTCCCCGCCGAAGAAATGTTTCTCCTGAAGCAGCTTAGTGTTCAAAGATTCAAGATCCGACACAGATGTGAACTTTTTGCGGATCCACTCCGTAACCGTTGCGGTTTCGAGTTTTTCAGGTGAAAAAATCACGATGACCAGTTCCCCGCCGGGAGTATCGTCGAGTTCTATACTGCCGGGAAATTTGAACGGCACGTTCGAATCAACCGGGACACTGCAGAAACCGGATCCGGTTTCCGGATGATAAAAAGAAATCGTACCCCTCGGATCGATACTCAGAAGACTCACGAAACCGAAGCGTGTGGGAGGACAGGTTATCTGGATTTTATCTCCCTCCCGGTAACGTCCGACAGAATTTCCCTGCTGCGTGGTACCGTTTCTGTTATAAATAAAAGAAAGTGGCGGTGAACCTTTGAAACGCACTATATCTTCACGCTGTGCATTCCGGTTGTTCACTACCGGAATAACGGCAAGTGTTACCAGAAATACCGCGCCGACGGCGACAATCGCCGGTTGCGGCATACCGAAGGTTATTCTCCGGTACCACGGTAATTCAACAATCGGTGCATGTGCCCGTGTAAAAGAGGAAAACGGATGTTTATTCAGAAACTCCTCTTTTTCCGCCTGCAGCATCGCCACGTAGGAACTGCAGTCGGAGCAGGATTCACAGTGGTGTCTGACCGCATCGGCCTGTTCCCGGTCAAGTTCACCCACAACAAACCGTTCCAGATCAAGTCGTTCGCATCTGGTAGTCATATCAGGTCCTCCCGTTTCAGCAAAGACGCCGCCGATTCCCGTTTGAATCTCGTCAGGTGCCGTCTGATGGTCGATTCTCCCATACCGGTCAAACGGGAGATTTCCTCCTGCTTATAACCATCTATATAGGTGTAAATGATAATCTGCCGTATTTTTTCATCCCAGGGAGAGAGAAAATAGCGCATGATCTCATCGAGGACCATCCGGCGCTCCTGCGGGAGTCCTCCAGTAGATGGCGAAGCACCATGATACTCCTCGTCGAATGATTCATGCCGTTTCTTCCGCAGCTGTGAAATGCAGTGATTGGTACTGGCACTGAGCAGCCAAGAATAAATGCTATCTTTTTTGGTGATCGTATCGAGAGAACGCATCAACTTCATAAAAACCTCCTGCGTGGCGTCCCATGCTTCATCTTCAGATTTGAGAAACATCCTGCATCTCCGGAATACCATCGATGCATAACGTTCATAGAGGATTCTCACCTCATTTTCTTTTCCCCGGGTTACTTTCATTGTTTATCACCCCATGGACGCACGAGTGAATTGAAAACGCTCACTTGATACAAATAACTGTTCGCCTACCGGTTCCGCCCCCTTATAAAATATGACCTCAAGGTTCCGGCAATCCACCCGACCGGAACATTGTTTTCAAGGGCATTCTATTAATAAGTGAAATATACTTCAGTAGACAGGTGGAATTGTTCCGCTGTAATCCGCGCCGAAACCGGAAAAATCATCCCTGTTCAATTCACTGGTTTTGCAGGCGTCGTTACTGCGGAATCCGGCGTTGCCGTCGAAGCGGTATCCGTGGCAGTCTCGTCAACCATTTCCTCTTCCGAGAGTATTTCGGTCGAATCATTTTCCACGGTTGCAGCGAAAGTGGTATCAGGTGTTACGGATTTGTTCCCGGCAGAAGCCTTTGGCGTGACCGGTCGTTTTTTCTCATTTTCCCTGCGCAGCTGATCGAGTTTCGCCAGTGTATCAACCACGATTTTAATCCGTGGTTTTGCCTGTTCGGTGCAGTATTCCGATTTGGGATACTTGTCACAAATGCGTTCGTAGAGTTTTTTTGCCGTAAGATTTTTATAGAGGACATTGTCGCTGAACCATGCAGCCGCGAACAGACTTCTCGGGGCCACCGGCAATTCCGGATACGTTTTTGACAGTTCGAAAAAGGCATGAATCGCACCTTTCACGTCATTTTGTTTGTAAAACAGTCGTTCCGCGGTGGTGTAAGCGTCCCATGCACTGTCCTGTCTGGTTTTAATAGTCACCTTAAGCTGCAACTCTTCCTGACCTGTTTTCGCATATTCGCTGGCAGGATACCGTTTGATGATCTGTTTGAAAATGCTGTCACATGCTACCGTATCTCCGAGCTCATCCCGCGCAATTAACGCAGCCTGGCAAAGCGCCTTGGGAATAATTGCCGTATCGACCGCCGTATCACGTGCCAACCGGAGAAACTCGTCGTACGCACTGTCCGGTTCATCGAGTTCGAATCTGAAGAGTTCACCAATGGCAAATGAACGGTGCGATACTGCGGAATCTCCTTTAACTGCTTCTTCCCGCAGTTTTATCAGTCGCTCAAATGCCGATAATCGTTTCTGAGCGAATTTCTTTGACGTTGTATCCTGCACTTTCGAGGCGAGGGTCAGATAGGATTGAGCTTTTTTGTAATCCTCCATCTGTTTCTGATAGATCAGCGCAAGCTCAATCAGTGCACGTCCCTTGAAACTGGAAGTATCGGTGGCCGCGGTCGTCGTATCGATATCAGCCGTCAATTTTTTAAATATTCTTACCGCCTCGTCGGTCTTCCCCATTTCATTAAATATGGCTCCCTGGTAATACAGCAGTTCGTCCTGATACTGATAATACTGCTTCTGCCCGAGCATCGACACCAGAAGGTCCATTGCCAGCTGCTGCGAGTCAACTGACCGGTAGCAGGTGAAAAGCGCCCGGTCGATTCGAAAGGACTGCAACGGAAATTTCTTTTTTCGGGGAGCTTTTTTCAGCAGTACGATCGCTTTATCGTATTGTTTCAGATCAATGTACAGCTCGGCGGTACGCAGCAGCAGATCAATCCGGAGTTCTTCGGACCGTATCGATTTTCTGGTTTTCTCGAGTAACGCGATTGCCTGTGATTTTCCTTCCCGCCGGATGGCGATATTGATAAGCAGGAGCGTGATCTGCTGTTTTTCATTGAGTTTCGGAAAACGTTTTTCGGCGGTGGTCAGAATTTCTTCCGCCTTATCGAGGTTATCGCTTTCGATATATGCCATTCCCATGTACAGATATGCTTCGGGAAGAAGCTCACTCTTGGGAAAATCCTGCTCCAGCTGTCTGAATCGCCTGATTGCCTTTTCATTTTCCTTTTTATAGAAGTGAGCTTTACCCATCAGTAACAGTGCATCGTCATGCCACTTTTTTCCTTTCGGAAACGCCTCGAAAACTTTGACGGTTTTGGTAATGGTGCGATCATATTTACTTGCGATTTCCGCCGGAGGTGTCACGACAAGACTGTCGGGATAATTCCGTAAGATTTTCTTATGTAACTGCAGCCCTTCCCTGAACGCGGTCTCCGCATTGTAATAGGTATTGAAATAGGCGGTACAGCTGAGTACCGGCAATAACGCCGAAAAAAGAAGAAAACGCCCTGCAGGGAAAACCGCTGTTACAATCCGGCGGAGTTCGAGAAAAATGATTGGCTTTTCAGAATTGTCCATGATCCAGTAAAATATATCCTGTACCCGTATAATATTGGTGTCTGATTGCATAATATTCGGTGTTCCGGGAAAAAAGGAAGTATTTTAAGGTACCATGATTTTCAGAACAGCGACACGAACCGCAGCCGAGCCCTGCCGTTCCTGCAATCTTCCATCAGATAATAGTACCTTCATGAGCCTCCGCTTATTGTGTATACCGGTATTTTTTCTGTTCTGGTCTCTTTTTTCCGTTTCTGCGGCTGAAACGGAAGAAAATGACTCCCTTCATGAAACCGTTGTTGAAAACGTTGCCGAAGATACAATCATTGACTTAACGGTTGATTCAACCATACCCAATTCCCTTCCGGATACCGGTTCCACTCCGGCAGCAGGTCGTCCGTCGCAGCCTTCACGGCAGGTCACCACGGCAACGAGTCAATCCGATTCACTCCGGAAACGGCAGACCCGTGATAGTCTGCTCAACCTCGAACAATCACGACGGCACCGGTATGCCCCCGATTCAACGGTACCCGAGCGGCAGAGCATCGATGACGGCGACATGTTCCGGTCTGATGCCACCAGCTGGATCAACATGCCGTTTGTGCGCAGACTCAATGCCAATCCCCGTATCGGTGTTGCGGGATACAACAACCGGCTTCTTTACATGGGTAATACCGTACCGCTGACAAAAGTGTATGCGGGAACACGTTTGCTCTACGAAACCGCCGATGATCCGCTGTACGGTGATGACGCCTGGTGCAGTACGGAATTCAGTTCCATTTCCCTCGGTGCCGACGGTACACGCACCATGGTTCCCCGAACCGTCTCCCTCGCGACGCCGGAATCGGAATTTTTCTGGGAAACGGGTGTTTTCGATGAAAACATTCTGTTGCTGCGGTTTACCCGTCCGCTCAGTCGTCATCTGCAGGTGAACATTTTTTCCAATTACCGCCATTTCACCGGAACAGCCTTTTCCCATGAGGGAAATGATGTCTATACCGTTTTTTCAAGTATCACTTCGGATACGACACTGTTGTCGAGAAGGGGGTATTCACCGCAGGTGAATGAATATTTCTGCGGCGCCGATGCTCGCTGGCAGGGAACAACAACTGAACTTTACGGCCGGGTAAAATATGGCGATCTGACAAGTGAACTGCCCCTCAATCGCACGCCCGCCAACGACTATCCCGACTTCACCCGCGTCTCACAATTTCCGTTCTCGTTTACCGGTGGTGTAACGACACACCGGGGAAACCATTTTTTCGCGGATGCCGAATGCCGCTGGCTCTCACACCCACAACGTCGAATCAGATCGGAACCGGTCGGATCGGGATTCCAGACGGAAATAATCAGGCAACTTCGAAAAGATCTGAGTGGAGCAGTTCGGACGGGTGTAGGTTTCGGCAGGAGTGACACACTCGCCCTAGTGGGGAGAGTACGCCGATCGCAACTGTCGGTTGCGGACTCTCTGGAACCGGTTTCTTTTCAGTACCGACCGGAAGCGGTTTGGCAGCATCGTTTTTCTTCCCTTGAGAGTGTCCTGTCGCTTCGCGCAGGTGCGGATTTCCATGCAACCGACACTGCAGGGGTATATGCACCCGTCTGGAATGCGACCTTTCTGGCATCGGTAAAAAAGTACCGGTGTGCGCTTTTCGTCGAGCAGGAACTTTTACACTATGCACCACCGATCGACTCCCTCGCCACCGCTGCCACACTTCATGACGCGTATTTCAGAGCAGGTGGTCAGGTTGAACGAAACTGGAATCTGTTCCATCTGCTTGCCGGATATCAGTGGTGTTACGGAATCGATACGGCTGCGGTGCTCCGTTCATGGGCATCACGCTCCATTCCTTACCGTCAACCGCAATCGGTTTTCGTCATTGCACCGGAGTTCGGCCGCTGGAACGGTATGGGGATATCTTCCCGTTTGCTGCTTTCAGATACACGGCCATTCGTCAAACTTCAGGGTGCACTGTCACTGCTTGTTTTTCCAAAACTCACCAACGAGGCATTCGATATTCGCCTTGAGTGCAATTACTGGAGTGAACGGGAACCGACGGTATTTGCCGATCTGAGTGACTGGAACCGCCCGGTTGTTGATGTCAACTTTATCGCCACGGCGCATATCAAGTCGTTCAGGCTTGTCTACAAGATCGACAACCTGCTCAACCACGATTTCTCGTATGTTCCCGGCTATTATGCGCCTGGAATCACTTTCCGCTGGGGATTTTCCTGGTTCATTCAGCGATAATGAACTTTTTCCGGTATTGGCGATCGTCACACGACAGCAGAAGAAAATAAGTTCCCGGAGCTATTCGCCCGCCGCCGGTCGTCCGGACGGACCACAGCAGATCAACGGGTCTACCGTCGGTTATTAGGCTTGTCTGCCATATTGCATTGCCGTTGAGCGACCGGATACAGGCTTTTATCCTCTGCTGAAGAACTCCCACCTCCGGTGCGAAGCGTATCCGCAGACGCTCACCACGACTTTTACGTACTACGGTAGGATACACCTCAAAAAGAGGACGTTTCGAAGTATGCATCACGATGGTGCGCTCCAGAGTCGTATCACTCAGATCGGCACAAATCGTATCGGTCTGCCGGAAACCCGCTCCCGAAATGACAACGGTAACCGACACGGGGAAAAAATGGGCAACCGTTACCGTACCAAGAGAATCACCGGCTACCCCCCATGAGTCGGATCCGGACCGGACCGATGCTGTAACTCCCTTCACTATATTGCTATCTTTGTCAACCACCCGTACCAGAAGGCTGCAGGGAAAAACCTCCCTGAAAAACGGCAGAGAACTCACACTGATACGTCGTTCTTTCTCCTGAGCCCTGAACCGGATTTCAATGGTCATGCTGTCCCCGCTATAACTAAAAAATCCGGCATCAGAAGTAACCCCGATTGAATCACCCACTCCGTCGGTCACCGTAACACCTTTAAGTGGCACGCCACCGGTATCCACAGCGACCAGAAACACTTCTTTGACATCGGACATGCACGAACGAACTGCATCGGGAAGTCCTCTTCCATAGGTATTATCGGGGGCGATCTGCCCGGGAAGCAGTCTGCAATAGTTATAGAGGTACTCCCGCAACCGGTCGGCTTCCATCTGCGGATGTGCCTGTCGCAGCAATGCGCAAATTCCGGTAACAAGTGGTGCCGCATAGGAAGTACCGCTGCTCGTTCGCGAATAATCGATCGTTGCGGGATTGAGAACATCGGGAAGATAAATTGACGTTCCCGGGGCAACCAGATCGGGTTTTATCCGGCCATCTGCGGAAGGGCCCAGACTGCTGAAGTAGGCCAATGTTCCGTTGGCGTTCACCGCACCTACTGCAATCACACCGTCAACGTCAGCCGGGGCGCTCAGCGAGGTATCACCTTTTATCCGTTCATTTCCCGCCGCGTTTACGACGATTATTCCCCGCTCCACGGCATAGCCTGCGGCGCGTGAAACGATAGTCGTTTTCCCGTTCATATCACTTTTAAGATAATTGACGATGGTATCGTTTTCCCCTTCTTCACGTTCGACAACAACGGTGTCCTGAAAATCATACCAGTACCCGAGCGAACTGGAGATAATGTCAACGCCCAGGCTCTCAGCCCAGACTACCGCCGCTGCCCAGTTATCCTCTTCGGTATGGAGTTCGTGCTCCAGTCCGGTAGTGGAATCGTAGAAGGCATCCTCAGTTCGAGCCAGCAGAAACTGCGCGCCCCAGGCGGCACCGCAATACCAGGGTGTATCCAGTGCGGCAACAGTACTCAACACCTCGGTACCGTGATGATCGTTGCTCCACAACGGATGTTTCTGATTATCCTTTACTGAATCCGGATCCGCCACCGATGTATCCTGATCGATAAAATCATGACATGCCGTAAGGGCACCGCGTTGATGGAGATGACGGAAACATCGATGGTCAAGGCGGAATCCACTGTCAAAAAAAGCGATGCGCACCCCTTCTCCCGGTGCGGCATGCGGATGGATGAATGAGAGATACCGGTGAGCCTCCGGAATGCGCAGCATCGACAGCTGATTTAAGGCATTGCCGTAGCCGGCGTTGCCGCCATTCACTGTTTTTCCCACCCCGCGGGAATCGCTGCGGGATACTATCCGTCGACGGGCGACCATTGTCACCTTTTTTACACAGGAGAGTGATCGGACGTTCTTCACGGCGGCGACCGGGATTCTGAAGCTTGCAGTATTGTCCCATTTGAAAATATGACGCAGGACGCCTCCACACGATTGCACTCTGCGGATATACACGGAAGATACCGGTTGACCGGTTGCATCAGACCAAAGTGTACCGGAAGGATACGACGCGGTAGCGGTTTTACCGGAACCTGATGACATTGCTTCGGGTTTATCGGTAAAGAAAATCCATACATTGAGTGATTCAGGTGATGCCCGGTACGGCACTGCTATATGCCTGATTCCCGCCTGAACCGGCAAGGCAAACAGAAACACCAGCACCGGAATCAGAATCCATTCCGTCAACCACAGCAGCGGTTGCGTATCATGCCGGAGGGTGCTGTATTTCAATAGTACGGGGAACCGACGGAACGCGGTACCCGCTGCAGGATTTACAGGCAGATCCGGTTCCTTAACGTTGAACATGGGAAATAGTGCGCTGAAGGGTATTGAGGAGTATCCGCCACAGGGAAAAACCTGCTTCGGATACTCCTGTTTCAAAACCTATTTGATTCTTACGATTTCAATACGGCGGTTCTGGGCACGTCCCGCAGCGGTCCGGTTATCGGCAATCGGACTTGAAGAACCGAAACCCGCAGCACGAACGCGATCGGACTCAATACCTTTTGAAATGAGGTACTGCCTCACTGATTCCGCCCGTTCCTGCGAGAGCTTCATATTTTTCGAGTAGCTGCCCACGCTGTCGGAATGTCCCCGGACCTCGATAACCACCTCCGGATATTTCCGGAGCTGCTTGAGAAGGGGTTCGAGAAACTGATACGATTCGTAGGTCATTTCCGCCTTGCCGCTCTTGAAATTAATTCCCCGCAGCAGCTGCTGCTTCGGCATATCCGGTTCTTTCTTCACCGAATCGGGACAACCGTCTTCATCGTCAATATTATTGAACGACTCCGGTTCCTCCGGGCATTTATCTTTCAGATCGGGAATATTGTCCTTGTCATTGTCAAGATCCGGACAACCGTCCTTATCTTCGAACGAATCGAAATCCTCCACATCGTTGGGACATTTATCAACTGAATCCGGTACACCGTCTTTATCATTGTCCGGATCGACACATCCATCGTTATCCTCAAAACCGTCAAAATCCTCGGCGATGTTGGGACACTGGTCTTTGAGATCGGCGATGCCATCGGCATCGTTATCGGGATCGGGACAACCGTCTTCATCCTCGAAGCCGTCGATATCTTCAGCTTCGTTCGGACACTTATCCTTCAGATCCGGAAGATTGTCCTTATCGTTGTCCAGATCAGGGCAACCGTCCTCATCTTCAAAACCATCCTCATCCTCGGCGTCCTTCGGACAGCGGTCAACATCGTTCTTGCTGCCGTCATGATCGTCGTCCTGTATGGTAATGAAGCCGTTCCACCCGAAGAGAAACTGAAAGCCGTAACGGGGAATCACTTCGGTATCATACCGATAGCCTTTTCTGTCCCAATGATAGTAAGAAACAGAATGCGACGAAAGGGAAAAATCTCCGGCAAACTGCAGGTACAAACCGGCGGGGGCATTGATCCTGAAACCGGGAGATATGTAGATGGGATCGGAACGCGGGTCCAGATCGGAAAGCTTCTGCCAGCGTGACTCGCCATGCAAGTCGGCAAACAGTGCGATAAATTGAGCGGGAGTCAACTCCAATCCCATACTTGTAATGACGGAATTGCGCTGTTTTTCTTTGGTCATCGTAATGACGCCACCGGCATTAATATGCACCTGCAACGGGAACTTGGGAGTCAGGTCCCCGAAATCAAAAGTAAAAAGCACCAGTCCTTTCAAAGCCGCACTGTTTAATGAATAGAACGATTTCGATGGGTTGACGGGCTGATCCTCCAGATAATAGGGATGTCGCGGGAACAAACCGTTATTCTTCATACCGATCGGCACCGTTACACCGAGATAATATCCCTGATAATAGAATCGTTTGGTAATACGCGGCGCCAGTTTGGTGGAGATCTCCATATCCCCCAAACCTCCGTCGGTAAAACCGGAAATCCCCGACCAATCGTAATAAAAGGGCATGTTGGCCCCGATGTCCCAGAATGAGAGAGGACTGATGGTGAACACGAGATTGGAGGAAAGAAGGCGTGCCGGATCATCAGTATCAACGGGAACATAGATTCCATTTTCATTTTTCAGGACGTTATTCAAATAATCATTCGCCTGCCCGAAATGGAGACCTGCTCCGATATTTACTTTCGCTCTTCCATATGTCTTTGCATTCAATGTACGGACAATGCCTTTATGCCCGGAAGTATTGAATGTCGCCCATGCCGGTATACCCAACAGAAGAATTGCCGACACTCCTGATACGAAAACGGCACGTTTGTTCATACTGTTCTCCACATGAGAAAGGTGTGCATTCCAATGCCCCGTTTCAAGGCACTTTATAAATTCGCTTGAACTTTCAACGATGCAATAAGTGATCGATTCGTTCCGGTATTTTCTGAAGGCGGGCGACTCTGCCCCTCCACACTACAGATGGTACTGTAAAAACCGTGTCTGCGTCGATACCTTCCGGGGTATTTAGTTCAAAATCAAAATAGTATATCTTCACTCATCCGTGCCACCTGCTTCAGTAACAGACGTCCTTAGCGGCCGTCGGTCCTGTGTATTTCCACACGGTTGTTCAGTCGCCGCCCCTGAACGGAACTGTTATCGGCTATCGGGTCGCCACTTCCCTTTCCGATCGCTGAAATTCTTGATGAAGAGATACCTTTACCTATTAAATATTCCCTGATCACATCGGCACGCTGTTGCGACAACTTCAGGCTCGCCTTCGGACTGATGGAGTTGTCCGTGTGTACCTGTAGCTCGATGGTCACTTCAGGCCAATCGATAAGTGACTGATAAACCCGGTCAAGATCGGTGGTAGATCCGGTGGCAAGTCTGTAGGTTCCTCCTTCAAACGCGACTCCGGAAAGTATCAGGCGACCGTACTTGATTTCCTTGGCTTTTTCCTTTGATTCCGGACATCCCTGAGTTTCGGCGGTTCCCGCACTGTCCGGGCACCGGTCGATGCTGTCCGGTATGGCATCCATATCATTATCCAGATCAGGGCAACCGTCATCATCTTCAAATCCATCCCGATCTTCCATCGCTCCCATGCATTTATCGGTTGAATCGGCTACTCCATCACCGTCGTTATCAAAATCAGGACAACCGTCCTCATCAGCATAACCATCACGATCCTCGGGAACATCACGACACTGATCGAGCGAGTCCGGCACGAGGTCATTATCATTGTCATCATCCGGACAGCCGTCGCTATCTTTGAAACCGTCCTTATCTTCAGGTTCATTCCTGCAGGAATCATTTTCATCCGCAATACCGTCCTGATCG
Organism: Chitinispirillaceae bacterium; assembly: GCA_016930275.1. Taxonomy (GTDB): domain Bacteria; phylum Fibrobacterota; class Chitinivibrionia; order Chitinivibrionales; family Chitinispirillaceae; genus JAFGNB01. The sequence goes on along the minus strand of JAFGHA010000237.1, from coordinate 11,993 downwards.
TTATCCAGATCCGGACACCCGTCCTGATCCTCAAAATCATCAATATCTTCCGCTTGATCGGGACATCTATCGTCCTTATTGAGTATATCATCCCTGTCATTATCCCGGGGAATAAAGGATTTTCCCCATCCCACCTGAACAAAAAGCTGCCACAACGGTTCCGGGCGAACCGCCACATTCATTTCACCGGTTCGATACCGGTATACCAAATCCTTATTCGATGAAATCTTCCACGAGCCGCCGATAGAGAGAAAAGCGCCTCCGGGTGAGTGGAACGTGATTCCAGGAGATACATGGAACGGATCGTTGAGTATACCGGTTCCATCCTTCAGATGACCGATCCTGGGGGATGCATACCCGTCCGCAAACAGCGTGATCCAGTCGGCGGGATGAACTTCAAAACCGGCTGCGGCACAAAGTGCATTATCAAATGTATTTTCAAAGGTAAGGCAGATTCCGAAGTTCGCATGAAAAAAGAAACGTCGTTTTCCCACACTGCCGAGAAGTGCCCATGTCCATGTCGGTTTGCGTGCCGTAAAAAAACTTACCGACTCCGATGGTACGATGTTTTCACTTTCAGCAGACTCAGACAGATAATAGGTCTGTCGGGGAAAGAACCCCTTTAAACGATGACCGTTACCGAATGTGAACTGGGAAAGCAACGCACCGTCAACAATTCTGCGTTTGCTGCCGGGAACTCGACATTTCAGCGATAATTTCAAGTCTCCGGCGCTACCCTGCGGGGAAAACCCTTCAAGTATATCCAGATAAAACGGCTGTACCAGGGATACATCAAGAAAATCCGTAATTCCATACGCCAGTGCGGGACCCAAGGCGTACAGAACTGAGAACGGTTCATACCGGGAAGTATCACGCCATCCGAACCGATCAATATAAGGAACCAGGTCAGGATCGTAGGCGAAGTTACCTGAAACCATAACAACAAGTTTGCTCAATCCCAGGCTGTTCGCTGAATGACAATCTATGAGCCCGACCTGCCCGGAGGAATTCAGATCTGCCACTTCTGCGACCGAGGCAGTTATCCTAAAAATAAAAAGTAAAATAAAAATGAATAGCAAAGACCCGATTCGCGTCATATATCGTTCCCGAAAGATAGAGAAATTACTTCTTTATTTTTATTGAATTCCCTGCTTCTCCAAAATAACATCTATAGGTATATGATGCAAACAGATCCACAGAATGGAGTTATCTTTTTACACCAACCGCAATTCCTTGTAGCATAATACTCTGCATATACCCGGGCGCACTATTGGAAACGAGAGAACTTCCGGTTATTTCAGGCATTACCCGGATAAAAGACTTTCTCTTCGTTTGAAGAAATCAGAACAGAGATAAATAGGTTTGTTTCATCAAAAAGATCTGTTCAACTTTAATGAGACTTCGGATTTAGCGCTTGACTCCAACGTTCGATAATCGGGTACTATTCTCTTCCGCACCTGTACCAGCCCGACGACAAAGTCGGGTAGTTGATGACTCAAACACCGCTATATCATAATTTATCTGGAAACGATTCCGAACTCTATGATAGAATAAATTTTCAGACATCGAAGCAACCATTTCAAACATGTTTGATCGGAGTTACCATGCCCATTTCCGAACAGTTGCGGGACAGAATCGAACATTTTGCCAATTTACCGACTCTTCCACAAGTCGCGACACGTTTAATGAGCATCATAAACAACCCGCTTACCTCCTCAAGCGATGTCGCCTTCGTCGTCGGACAGGATCTGTCACTTTCGGCTAAAGTATTACGACTTGCCAACAGTGCTTTTTACGGCATTCCTCGAAGCATCACCAGTATCAACAATGCCGTTGTCATTCTCGGCCTGAAGGTGATCAACACGATGGTCCTCAGTCTCACTGTTTTCGACATGTTTCCGGACGATAAACAGACTTCCGCTCTTTTCGACCGTAAATCATTCTGGCTTCACTCACTCAGTTGTGGACTTATCGCTAAATTTCTCGCGACAAGAATCCGGAAAGTAATCCTGTTTGATCCCGAAGAGGCGTTCTGTGCAGGCCTGCTGCATGACATCGGCAAGGTGGTTATGGAACAGTATCTGCATGATGATTTCCATGATGCGCTGGAACATGCAACTATAAATAAAATCCCGATTTATCAGGCGGAAAATTCGACACTGGGGTATTCTCATACCGATATCGCGGAGTGGCTCACCACCTCCTGGAGTCTGCCTTCCGAAATCCGGCTCTCACTGATGTATCATCATGATCCGCAGAGATCGGTACAAAGTCAGGATATCATCTCACTGTGCCATCTTGCCGACTGGCTCTGCTATAAGACCGGGATGGTTATAAGTGGCGATTACGAAGCACCTGAGCTCGATGAAAACGCCATGCAGCTTCTTAAACTCTTACCGGAGGATATCGAAGCCATCAAAGAACTGCTTCCTGTCGAACTGGAAAAAACATCCATCTTTTATGATGTGGTGAGAAACAAGTAAATCCGGTATGATCCGTGAACTCAACCTCTTCACCGTCGGAGACGGACAACTTCTCCCGATACATTGTACAACGTATCCCGAAAAACTCAATCGGGAATTTCAAAAAGATATTTCATGAAATATCATACAACCATGAAATTTACACGGCCGGAAATCGAATAAATAGAGGGAAAGGGTAAAAATGAAATTATCCCCTTCAGTTTCTGGAAAACATATTGACCTGACTGTTTGAATATGCTATAATAACTAATTATCATGAAAACAGAGGTTTATATAATGGGAAAACGATTGGAGATCGTCGTCGTTGACGACGAGGTTCAGATTACTGAATTGCTGAAGACGTTTATTGAATGTGCATCCAAAAACAGTAATGTTCATACTTTCAATGATGCAGGAGAAGCACGGAGCTATATCCTGAAAAACAGCGTGGACGTATTGATTACTGATTATAAAATGCCGAAATACGATGGAATTCAGCTGATGGAGGAGATACCTCCTTCAATCAAGAAAGTTCTGATTTCCGGCTATGTTTCTGAAATAGCCGAGGAACGACTCAACCAGCTTGATGCGGTCTTTTTCGAAAAACCGGTTCCCATGAAAGCTCTTGAGAAAATAATTCACGAACAGGAACAGCTTCTCGCCTGAAACGGTACAATCAACTGACTTTTCATAAAGGCTCCGGCAGATAACGGAGCCTTTTTTCTTGAGGGTGGTATCATGACTGATGCAATCGCTGTGTACGTCACCACATCGGACGGCATAGAGGCCCGGGCTATCGGCAAACAGGTGGTGAAGGAACATCTTGCCGCCTGTGCGAACGTATCCGATGGCATGCGATCCATTTACCATTGGGAAGGTAAACTCTGTGAAGAATCCGAATCTACCCTTCTCTTGAAAACACGAAGGGAACTGCTCGAACAGCTTACTGCCCGGATACGGGAACTCCATTCCTACACCTGTCCCTGTATCGTGGCATTCCCGATTGTCGGAGGTAATACGGATTATCTAGCATGGATTGACCGGGAAACCAGCGCTACCTGGCTGCACGAGTGATGATCGATACCACCGGCAACGATGCACCGCACGCTGTCACTTTCCGTTTTTATCCACCCATCGAATTGCCTTGTATTCACACACCTCGACACATGCACCGCAGGAATCACATTTCTCAAAATTTATACAGACATTTTCCGGCCTGCAGGTCATATTCTCGAACTGCAGACAGTATTTCACGCACTTGGTGCACGATGTAAAGTCGTCTTCATTTTTCCGAACGGTGATGGCCCGGTGGGGACAAACGGGGATGCACTTATGACATTTTATGCATAAGTTCATGTCGATACAGGGTACTCTTTGCAGATCCATGTTGTTTTTTCCTTGATAGATCAGGTAACACTCCGCTCTCTCGAAAGATCAAGGCGGTCATATCTCACTTCATGCTGCAAAATAACACTCTGTGACCATGCATACCTACAACGGTAACACCTTCCCGGCCTGTCCGTTTCTTTTTGCATAGAGTATTTTTGACGGCAATGATTGTATTTGAAGGCATATCGAAATATTACGGCAGCAGTACCATTCTGGAAAATGCCACCTTTTCGCTCCATGAACAGAAACGTACCGGTCTGATCGGACCGAATGGATCGGGAAAAACCACGATTCTTCGAATGCTTGGCGGTGAAGACGAACCGGACCGCGGCAGAATTGCCGCCCCGTCGGAATTCAGTATCGGTTACCTGCCACAGGAAGTGGAGGTGTTCGAAGGCGCCACAGCGATGGAGATTGTCCTTCAACCGTTTCGCCACCTCCTCTCTTATGAGGCTAATCTTCAGAAAATAGGAGAAACCACTGACGGCGCGGACCACGAAAAGATGCTGGAACAGATTGATGCTCTCCATACCGCGATGGAGATTCATGACGGGTATTCTCTTGCAGCCCGGGCCGAAGCGATACTCAGCGGTCTTGGACTATCGGAAGAACAATGGCAGCAACCGGTGGAATACCTTTCCGGAGGATTCCGGATGCGGGCTGTCCTCGGTCGGCTGCTTCTGCTTGCTCCCGATTTTCTGCTGCTTGATGAACCGACCAATCATCTCGATATGGACTCGCTCATCTGGCTGGAGAAATATCTTCTCCGGATAAAAAGCGGAATGTTGATCGTCAGCCATGACCGCGATTTCCTCAACCGGATCACCTCCTTTACGGCAGGAATCGAAAATAAAAAGGTGATTACCGGCACGGGAAATTATGATCAGTTCAAACGCGTCCAGGAAGAAACCGCGGCAAACGAGGCAAACCGTGTAAAAAACCTCTCACTGAGAATCGCCCGGAACGAGCGGTTTGTGGAGCGGTTCAAAGCCAAAGCGACCAAGGCGACACAGGCGCAATCGCGTATCAAACTCATCGAGAAACTTACCGCGGAACTTCCGGAACCACAGGAGGACCTGCAGCAGCGAACCATCCGTTTCTCGTTTCCGGTTCCCATTCAAACGGGAGCGATTCCTTTTCTGTGCGACAATATCAGTGCCGGCTACAATGGTAAAATGGTATTTGATAATCTCTCTCTTTCCATCAACCGCGGGGACAAAGTCGCGATTATCGGCCCCAACGGATCCGGGAAATCAACATTTCTCAAGCTGCTTGCCGGTATCATTCATCCGAACAGCGGCACGCTCGATACTGGAACGAATGTGCAGATCAGGTATTTCGGTCAACACCAGCTGGAACAGCTCGACCCGCACAAAACGCTCTATGAAACGGTGCGCAGTGATGCGGTCATAACCGAAAAAACATTCATCAGAAATATTCTCGGCGCATTTCTATTCAGCGGTGATGCAGTTGACAAGCCTGCGGGAGTGCTCTCCGGTGGAGAAAAAGCGCGACTGGTGCTGGCAACGATACTAGCAGGTCCCGGAAACATATTATTACTTGACGAACCTACCAACCATCTCGACATCGACTCAATCGCCATGTTGACCGATGCAATGGCGGCATTCGCCGGTACCATCGTTTTCGTATCGCATGACGAGTATTTCGTTTCCCGTATCGCCACCCGCATCGTCGAAATGCGACCGGGAATGGTACGGGATTTTCCCGGCAGTCTCGCCGATTACCGCTACTACCTCGAAACACCGTTCGGCACAAACGGTTCTCCTTCCGACCGGAATGACCACGACCTGCAGGAAAATACGGTTTCGGAAGATAAGGTCCGGCGGATAAAGGAACGTGAAGATCGAAAAAAACTTCAGCGTGCAATTGAAAAATGTGAACGTCGTATAGCGGAGCAGGAATCGGTAATCGCCGCTCTCGATGAGATACTACATCATCCTTCGAATGCAGTCGATCATGTACTTCTGCAGCAGACGACCGAGAATCATTCCCGTGAGCAATCCAACCTGGATCAGCTGTTGAAGGAATGGGAGGAGCTGCAGCATGAACTTGAAAAAGTACTCTGATCAGCTCTATTTAGCCCGATCTGCGTCGATAACTCAACAGAATATATATTTAATGACTTTCTGAACGTAGAACTCAGCCACACAGTCTGAAAGGTCACGAAAATGGCAAAGTTTAGAGGAAAAGCGCTCTTTCCCTGGAAATTCACCAGCCGTTATATTCTTCCGAATTTAATGAGTGATCTCAATGCCTGGCGGATGCTTCCCCAGCAATATCGCAAATATATCGGTGCACATAACCCCGAAAGAGATATCCCTGTGGGCCAGATCTCTTTGAGAGTCAATGAGGTATGCAACCTCCGGTGCGGTTCCTGTGGGCAGTGGGGAGAAAACGGGCATCTGCGTCTTAAACTGGAACGTGGTGAACGACTCGATCAGCTCGACTTCGATGTGGTGAAACGGGTGGTGTTCGAAACCCGTCGTGACTATCCATTCTATTATGTGTGGGGTGGAGAACCCACTATGTGGAAACCGCTTGTTCCGCTTTTTGAGGAGCTGGCGAAATACAAACTCAAAGGATCGATCGTCACCAATGCCCAGGATCTCGACCGGGTTATCGAAGACCTCATCGATACCGGTTCTCTTCAGGTGCTCTTCCTGAGCCTCGATGGCTGGGATGCGGCATCCCAGAACATCATGCGATCTCCCGCAGGCGGTAAAGTATCTGAAAACTTCGAAAAAACGATGGCAGTCATCGATAAAGTCGATGAAATAAAACGCCGGAAAAATCTCCGGTTCCCGCTGATTATTCCGATCACCGTCATATCTAACACCAACTACATGCACCTTGCCGATATTCACCGGCTCGTAATCGATAAAACGCAGCTCCACCCTTACTACTACGGGTGGTTTATCACCCAAGAGCGCGCCGCACTTCACGAGAAGGTTTTCGAGGAACGGTTCGGTTCGGTACCACATAATCACCGCGGGTATCTCAAATCGTGCTTCAACGATGTCGATCCCGCTGAAACCGCTAGGCAGATTGTAGAAATCCGCAGAATCTCGGAGGGACATCCGAGTATTCCTCAATTTCTTCCCGATATCGAAACCCTAGGCGAAATTCAGCGTTATTACAGTGACCACTCCTGGAACTGCGGCTATCCAGACTGTGAAAGTATTTACTTTATCGCAGAAATATCACCGGACGGACGAATTACTCCGTGTCGTGATTACCAGGATTATTCCGCAGGAAACATCAATACCCAGTCATTTTATGATGTCTGGAATGGTGAAGCGTTCAAGAAGTTCCGTCGGGAAATGAAAAAAGGGCTTATGCCGGTATGTACACGATGCTGCGGACTTCAGGGATTTTAATACGGTTCATACTCAATAAAGGAACAGGTGGAAAAAGCCTGTTCCTTTCACCTATACTTCCACACCGTAAAAAACCGGACTGAACAGCGGATGATGTTTCATTCGCAGGATGATATTGTGCGTGATAATACTGCTTATCAGAACCATAATGATCATTATCGTACCCAGCACCACCAGGCTCCATCCCCGCAGCAGGGCATTTCTCCCGGTAACAACCACCGTGTCATGGATGACTTTCATACCGGGGTACGGCATCGCCCTGTGGATACATACTTTACGGCCGACAACAATCAGATACACTGCCGCCGGAATAAACAGCAGCAACAGTAGATGAACAGTCAGTTCAATTGTTTCGATACGGGATTTCACCGGAAGGTGCATAATATATGCGGTAAACAGCGGCCTTCCCCACTTGACCAGAACGGTACCGAGGATGATCAGTGCAATATAAACAGTAAAGAGGTTTCTCCGGTACCGTTTATCCGTCTTTACCACTTCACGTTCCGTCATTCTTTCACCTCGGGAACTGCATCGAACTGTGCGGAAGTTCCATCCGGGAACTTCCGTGTAATATTACCGCATCGTACACAGATGTGCAAACACCATATTTCCACCCTCACACCTTACGCGAAATGACAGCATTCCGTGCGGCAACGTTTTTTGAGCGATGTATACCATTGCCGCATCTCCGATACGGTGAAACACCCTGCGTCCCAACCGGTCAAATGCCGTTATCTCATCAATACGACGCCCATCCGAAATTTTCAGATTCCAACCGGAATGAAGTCTGCTTACGGTACACGATGCAGGCGCGTGAACGCCGGCAGGTGAATGACGTTTCCGAACAGTTCCCACCATACGGGCGGTATCGGCGGGAGCAAGTTTACTGACAATATAACCGAGTGTCCCGACGAGCCCTGCATTGTAATCGATTCCACATTCGGTCATCGCGTAATCAGTAACGGATTCCCGGTAGTCATTTGAGTTCCACGTACCACCCACGAGATAGCCGAACTGCTCGTTGCGTGCGGGAATCTTCATCTGCGCCTTCGCATCGTCGTCGGGGTTATCGTCGCGCAGATAGACATTGCGGTGATGCGGGAGGTGTACCTGTTTCGAACAATCGCTTCAGTAACGAAGGAATAAACAGGGTGAGTATAAGCAGTCGATGCACGGCAGTAATCACAGAGGGTCCTTTCCGCGATGGAATTTAATCGATTAAAAGTATGATATACACTGATATTTCAGAGTGTACTTGGTATCCGGTGTGCAGTAAAACGTTCAGAGGGATACTAAATTATACGTCATTTTACCTGTTAAATCAAACGCCATGACATCGAGGAAATAATCCGCCCGATGCCCTAGTTATTCAACTTGCACCGTTTTCCCGAGGGACCTCAAGCTCTCCATTCTTCTCAATAGCAGCGAATGATATAGCATCAAGCGATGCGACAACCTGATCTGCCGCACCAAAATCCATTCCCACCGTCATGCTGCACGGCACCGCTATACAGTAGAGCCCCGCGGCACGTGCCGCAGCGATACCCAGAGGAGAATCCTCCACGGCAACGGCATCCTCTGCCGCAACGCCGAGCCTTTCGAGGGCAATCAGGTAGGGATCTGGATTCGGTTTATGAATCGCAGAATCTTCGCGGCACACGGTGGTAACAAACAGTTCCCTGATACCCCGACGTTCTAGATGTCCGTCAACCCAGCGATGAGAAGAACTGGAAGCAATAGCGCACCGGATACCCATGGCATGCGCTTCGTGCAGACGGTCGGTCAGTCCCGGTTGCAACGGCAATGTATTGGCTATCTCAAGTTCATTCACCCGGTGCATCGCATCGTACGCCGTACGGTCAAGCTGTTTTCCCAGCAGATTTTCAAGAATGACAAACGGATCGGAAACCCATGCGGCGGTTCCGATATTTTTTATCCACTCGTCCCGTGGAAGCTCACAACCGAATGATTCATAAATCATCTGCCACGATCTGAACCGTGCCAGTTCAGTATCGATACATACCCCGTCAAAATCAAAAACTACCGCCTTGATGTTCATTCACCTGTCGCCTTTTTCATCGCTTGTTTGCATGGTATCCCGCCGGTCAGGCGAATCACCAAATGAAAATTACCTGCTGACTGCCTGTTGAAGATATTTTTTCGGATCACCTTTACGCTTCTTCAATCCGACCGCGAAGTGCACCACCTTCCGTAAATCTCCCCCCTGCTGACTGCAGTACCGCTCAAACAGTGCGAGGTCGAGGTTGTACGTCATCCGTACCGCCAGAAAGGCGTTATTGAACGAGTACTTTTCCACCCCCCGATAGAGCTCCGTGGTAAAAAGACTGTCATAACGGTCAACCAGCAATCGTTTGAAATCGGTTAAAACAACTTCTTTTTTCTTCAGTTTTTCGACACGGGAAATATCCCGTTCGTAGAGTTTTCCAAGCCGTGTATACAGCTCCCTGAGCAACTTCAGATAGACATCCCGATCGGTGATGAGCCGTCGTGCCCTGAGATACTGCTGTGATTCCGATCCGTAGTATGCCTCGAGGTACCGGAGGGCTCCTTCACGTCCGATAAAATTGGCGAGTTCCTCACTGAACTGAACGTTTTTAAAGTATACCGTTGCATGGGTCTGTTCATGAAGAATGAGGGACGCGAGGGAAAAAACCGGATACTCCTGCATAAAGCTGTATACCGGATCAGTAAAAATGCCGAGTGTGCTGAACGCGTCAACCTGGTCGATGTTGATTTCGTATCCTTTTCGGGCGAGCCTCCTTCCGACCCGTTTCGCGTCACGAAGATCGTAATAACTTCGCAGCGGGAAACAGCCGAGGAACAGATAGCACCATTTTTTCGTGGTGAAACTGATGGAATCAGCGGCACTGAGCATCACCAGCAGGTAGGAACTGTCGGTCGGAACGTAGCGAGTATAATTTCTGTTATTCTTCAAACCGACACTGTCAACGGCAAAGCGACAAATTCGTTCCACCTCTGTGAAAAAACGCCTGGTGGAATCGGTGAGTGTCGAATCCTGCAGGAGACGTTCTATCGGTTTGGAACGCGCCTGATCCTTTAAAAAAAAAGTAGCCTGCTTGATACCGTAACAGCTGAAGATCAACGCTGAAACACCGCAAACCAACAGAAAGCGGGACAAACTGAATAATTTATTTGACACTACCGTCACAAGAAGCGGATTTTTCTATTCTGGAATCTGAACGCCATCTCGGAAAAAATACATAACCGGATGTCCTGTTTGCTGATATACGGGAAGATTCACTGTAAATATTCCTTCAGAGCAAACCATTCCCTTTCCGACAAACTGCAACATACATGATTGAAAGGCTTTCTGATGACTATCACCTCACCGAAATACGCGATATTCGATCTTGACGGCACTGTTGTTCTCCGACAGGATTTTCCCCCTTCCCGGAGGTACTCCCCTACAGGAATCCTGAGCCATCGGTAAAAAATGGATGAAGATAAAATTTTTATTCAATTAATTTCATAAAGTTCCTGCTGCAAATACCGATAATTGTAATGAAGACAAAAGTTTGGAAGGCCTCCCGGCAGGATGTCGGGGGATTAAGGATAAAAGGGGAATCATCCAGGGACGGAATGATCTTCCAGGGACGGAAGCACACCCCTCCTGAAAGTAGAAAGGCAGGTAAGCCATGGATTCCATCAGATCCGTTGCAGCGGCTTACGGGGCCAAACCGTTAGAATCTGTCGTTAAAACCGACAAAAAAGCGGCCCCGGAGAAGACGGCGGCAGCTCCAACCGAGCAGGTCGAATTTTCGGATGCTTCGCTGAGCATGCAGAAGCTTAAAGAAATCATTGATGAGATTCCGGAAGTCCGGATCAAGGCAGTGGAAGTGATACAAAACAAAATCAAACAGAACGGTTATCCGATCGAGTCGAATCTTTATAAAGCGATGCAGAAGATGTTCGACTTAAGAGTGATTTAACGGAACACTCTTCTTTTCATCTGAAATACGGTCACCACACCCCTGGCACATAAGGTATTTGTGCGGGGGTTTTTTCTTGCTTTTACCGCTATCGTAACCCATTTTTAATGACTTAGCACTATTTGAATCGGTAAAAATATCGTCTTTTTCCTGTTATTGTAACCGGAAGACATGTGTGTGACTGAACAGCTCATTTAAACAGCAATCAATGCCCGGGTGGTGGAATTGGTAGACACAAGGGACTTAAAATCCCTCGGCACCTAGTGCTGTACGAGTTCGATTCTCGTCCTGGGCATATATAAAAATCCAGGGCTTACAGTTTTTCTGCAAGCCCTGATTTTTTATCTGATCGATAACCTTTCCGGAAAATACTTCCGGAAAGAAATTTGAATTATTCTGAATTACCCCTGCCGGAGCAGTTATTCCCGTCGAAATAGAAATTCCCTTATCCCGCAGGTATAGATAAATGAATCCTTCAGGGTAAACATTTTCATCAGATGTATAAGGTCCCTGTTTTTCCAGTGCGAAAAGGGGAGATCAATGTGTGGCTGCGGCCGCAGTACCACCTGACATGCCTGCATGACCACAAACGAATTCAATGGCCAGGGCTGAAAGGATTCCTCATTTGCTGTTATTAATAAAGAACCGCCAGGTTTCAGTATGGAATGGACTACCTGAACCAGTGCCGGCGCCAAAGTGTCCTGAATATGGTCAATGCAGTCCCAGAGGTGGACAGCATCGAAACTGTGCGGTTGATAGTTCAATTCCTGTGT